>JAYTEN010000157.1:0-24933 GCA_043735145.1 Gemmatimonadota bacterium
GGCGCCCGGCGAGAGGCGCGCTACCGCTCCGCGCACCGCTGCCTGCCGTTCGCGTAACACTGGTCCCGCACCGCGCGGATCTTTGCCGTGAGCTGCGCGATCGCCTCGGGGATCCTCGGCGAGGGCCGGTTGAACTGGCTGCCGTCCACCGCGATGATGCGCCCTCCCCGCACCGGCGGGAGGGCCTGCCAGCCCGGCCGCCGCGCGATGTCGCGCGTGGACGAATCGGGACCGAGGATCAGCACCGCATCCGGATGGTGCGCCACGATCGCCTCCAGGCTCACCACGGCGCTCGGTCCGGCAATATCGTCGAAGGCGTTGCGGCCGCCCGACAGCTCCACCAGCTCGGAGACGAAGCTCCCCTTGCCGATCGCGATGGGCGGATTTGCGCCGACGGCGATGAACACCGCCGGCGCCGTGGGATCGGCGGGCCCCGCGGTGCGCGCGGCGCGCAGGCGGCGGTCGAAGTCGTCGAGCAGCGAGTCGCCGCGCGCCGGCTCGCCTGCCGCGCGCGCGATCCATTGCACCGTCAGGCGCCACTGGGCGATGGCATCCTGCCCCAGCACCGCCGTGGGAATGCCCAGCCGGTCGAGCTGCGCCAGCGCCGGCCGGTTGGCTTCGGAGGGATAGAGGAGCACCAGGTCGGGATGCTGCGCGGCGATGGCCTCGACGTTGGGGCCGATGCCGTTGCCGACGCTCGTGACCCGCGTTGCCGCGGCGGGATAGTCGCACCAGGTGGTGCGGCCGACGAGCCGGTCGCCCAGGCCGAGCGCGAAGACGAGCTCGGTCGTCGCGGGCGCGAGCGACACGATGCGGCGGGCCGGCGCGGCAAGCGCGACGGTCCGGTTCCAGTCATCCAGCTGGGTAATGGAAGCGGGGCGCTGCGCGCCGCGGCTGCACGCCGCCAGCATCACGCAGGCCAGGAGGCCGCGAACGTTCACCGACCCTCCCGTCGAGGGGGCGAAGAGAACGACGCGAACGGTGAGGTCTCCTGACTCCGGGCCCGTCCGCTCGCCTTCCCGGCCTCAGGGCCAGTGGCTTCGGAGCGGCGGTGGGACCAGCCTGCGGTCCCTGCCCGTTACAGTGGCGGGGCCGTGCCGGGTTTGCACCGGCTTCCGAGATCCCCGTTCGCCATCAATTGTGGAATCAATCTGGCAGGCAGGACTAGGTGCGCGCAACCCGGCGGGCAAGAGCCGCCTTCAGGTCGGCGCGGCGCGCCTGGTAGGTGGCCCACTGCGCAGGGTCGGTCTCCGCCTCACGAGTCGCGAACTTCTCGTCGAGCGCCGCGATCTGCGCGATGAGGCGCTCGCGGGATTCCGCGTCGAGGGGGTCGCCCTCGGCCACCGCTTCCGGGGCCGTGCCGGGAGGCCGGCGACGCAGCGCGAGCACCGCGCCGGCGACGAGCGCCAGCGCGGCCGCGGCGATCGCGATCCAGCTGAAGCGCCGGGGATCGCCGCCGCCCGCCTTCTCGAAGCGGATCGTGGGCATCGCCCCCGCCGCCAGGCTGTCGGCCGCCCAGCGCCGGAAGTTGCGGCCCTCGATCGCGATCGGATCCTCGCTCGTGAGGTTGCCGCCGACCGACGCCGTGCTGTCCTCGACCAGCGCCTCGAAGCGCTCGGTCGGATGGTCCACGGGGATCGCCAGCGTGCCGGCGCCCGCCGGCATGTCGTAGGTGATGACGACTTGCTTGAGGCCGGGTGGAAACGGCGAGAGCACCTCGACCCGTCCGTTGGCAAAGCGGATCGCGCTCGCGGGAATGTCGGCCTCGCCCGGCTGCGGCGACACCACGCCCGCCGGCAGCCGCGCCGTCCAGACCGGCACGGTGCTGTCGCGGCCCACGCGCGTCGCGCGGCCCGGGTTCATCACCTGGAAGATGTCGAGGACCCGATTCTGCCCGCGCTCGCCCCGGGTGATCACGACCTGGCGGATGGTGACCGAAAGCGGCGGCCCGCTGACCGAGGTATCGAAGACCACGAGGGTGAGCGGCGGCGATCCCGCGCCCTGCACCGGATCCGAGAAGTAGCCGATTCCCTGATAGCGCGAGCTGACGACATACACGGTGCCGCTGTCGGGGCGGGCCACCAGGAAGCGGAAATGCCCCGCGCCGTCGGTGCGCATCGAGTCGATGGGACCCTGCCGCGCCTCGCCCACCTCGTGCGCGATGACCCACGCGCCCGCCAGGGCGCTGCTATCGGCGTCGCGCACCCGGATCATCCGCCCGGCGATGGTGAGCGGCGGTCGCTGGGCGGACAGGCGGACGGGCGGAAGGGCGGACAGCAAAAAAAACAGCGGCACCATGACCGCCGGCCTCCTCATCCCCTTCGCCCCTCCCCTCACCTTCTTCACCTTCTTCACCTTCTTCACCTTCTTCACCTTCTTCACCTTCATTCCGGATGCCACTTCCCGAAATCTTCCGGATTGAGCTTCGAGAGGTAGTCCTTGAGTGACTCGGAGGCCGGCGTGGGATCGGACGAGGCCTCCGTCAGCGGCTCGGCCGGCAGGTCGAGCAGGTCGCGGCTGGTGTAGATGGGCGCCTTGAGGCGCAGCGCCACGGCGATGCTGTCCGACGGACGCGCGTCCACCTGGATGACGTCTTCGCCCCGGTGAATGTGCAGCTCGGCGAAGTAGGTGTTCTCCTTCACCGTCGTGATCAGCACCCGGCGCAACTCGCCGCCGAGGCCGACGATCACCTGCTTGATGAGATCGTGGGTGAGCGGACGGCTGAACTTCACCCCCGCAAGCTCCATCGCGATGGCGCTCGCCTCGCCGGGCCCGATCCAGATCGGGAGCACCAACGGTCCGTCCTTCTCCTGGAGAATCACGACCGGCGAATTGGTGTTGCGGTCGAGGCCGAGGTGCGCGACGCGCACCTCGACCATCGTCATGCCTTTGCCGTCGGGCGCCAAGCCTAGCGGCGCGCGCTCAGCGCGACGCCCGCGAGCCGGTGTGCCGTTTCGTTCAGCTCGGCGGCGCGATCGGTGCGCTCCCAGGTGAAGAACACCGCCTTGCGCTTGCCGCCGCCGGCCTTGTCGACGTCGCGGCTCTCGCTCTGGCGCCCGAAATGCCCGTAGGCCGCGGTCGCCCGGTAGATCGGGTTGCGCAGCTCCAGCGCCTCGATGATGCCGCGGGGCGAGAGGTCGAACTGCTCGCGCACGGCCTGCTCGATCACTTCCTCGGGCAGCGCGCTGGTGCCGAACGTCGTCACCATGACGGAGACCGGCTGCACGACGCCAATGGCGTAGGCGAGCTGGACTTCGCAGCGCTTGGCGAGGCCCGCCGCGACCACGTTCTTCGCGACCCAGCGCGCGGCATAGGCCGCCGAGCGATCGACCTTGGTGGGGTCCTTGCCGCTGAAGGCGCCGCCGCCATGCCGCGCGAAGCCGCCGTACGTGTCCACGATGATCTTGCGGCCGGTGAGGCCCGCGTCGCCCTGGGGCCCGCCGACGACAAAGTTGCCGGTGGGATTGATGTGGTATTCCGGTTCGCCTTCCTTGATCCAGTCGCCCAGCACCGGCTTGACCACCTGCTCGATGATCGCCTTGCGGATGTCGGCGTGGTCCATCGGGTCGTGCTGGGTCGAGATGACGACCGTCTTCACGCGCTTGGGAACGTCGCCCTCGTACTCGACCGTGACCTGCGACTTGCCGTCGGGACGCACCCACGTGAGCGTCCCGTTCTTGCGCACTTCGGCGAGGCGGCGGCAGAGGCTCTGCGCCAGCAGAATCGGCAGCGGCATCAGTTCCGGCGTTTCGTCGGTGGCGTAGCCGAACATCATCCCCTGGTCGCCCGCGCCGCCGGTGTCCACGCCCATCTTGATGTCGGGCGACTGGGTGCCGATGGCGTTCAGGACGGCGCAGTGCTGGTCGGCGATGCCCCAGGTGGCGTCGGTGTAGCCGATGTCCTTCAAGGTGCCACGCACCAGCTTGGGCAGGTCGACGTAGGTCGTCGTCGTGATCTCGCCGCCGACGATGGCCATGCCGGTGGTGACAAAGGTTTCGCACGCCACGCGCGCCATGGGATCCTGGGCGATGATGGCGTCGAGCACCGAATCGGAAATCTGGTCGGCGATCTTGTCGGGATGCCCTTCCGTCACGCTTTCGGACGTGAAGAGCCAGCGGCGGTCACTCAATTTGGCGTCTCGCGATGGTGTGGGCAGACTAGTATCTGGAGCGAAAATTAGCCCGCCGCGGGACGGATGACAACTAAGCGGTCGGGTCGATGAGCTTGAGGTCGACGATCCCGCCGAGCGCGGCGCGCGCCTGCCGCGTCACCTCGTCGGTGGTGCGGCACGCGAGCAGCGCCTGGACCTCGCGCGCGGCATCGGCCACGCCGACGCGGCGCACCAGCCAGCGCAGCAGGGTGAGGCTCGGCGGCGCCACCGACAGCACCCGGTAGCCCAGGCCGAGCAGCATCCACGCCGACACCGGGTCGGAGGCCATCTCGCCGCAGACGGAGACCTCGATGCCCGCGGCGGTCCCGGCGCGGAGCACTTCGGCGAGTGAGCGCAGGATCGCCGGATGGTGCGACGTGAAGCGGGCGGCGAGGCGCGCGTTGCCGCGATCCACCGCCAGCGTGTACTGGACCAGGTCGTTGGTACCCACCGACAGAAAATCCGATACCGCCGCCAGGTCATCGGCCTGCACCACGGCAGCCGGCGTCTCGATCATCACGCCCACCGGCACGTCGGACGCGGCAGGGATCCCGCTGCGGCGCAGCGCTTCTGCTTCCTCGAGCACCATCTCGCGCGTCATCAGGACTTCCTCGACCCGCGTCACCAGCGGAATCATCAGCTTCACCGGCGTGGTGGCGCGGGCGCGCAGGATGGCCCGGATCTGCGGGCGGAACACCTCGGGATGGTCGAGGCAGACGCGGATGGCCCGCCAGCCCAGGAAGGGATTCGCCTCCGCGGTGGTGCGGAACCCGGCAGGAAACTTGTCGCCGCCGATGTCGAAGGTGCGGATGACGACGTCGCCCTGCGGGAAGGCCTTTCCCACCCGCTCGTACAGCGCCGCCTGCTCGTCCTCGGTCGGCATCCGGCCGCGGCCCACGACGAGGAACTCGGTGCGCATGAGGCCAATGCCGTCGGCGTGGCCGCGGCCGGCGGCGTCGAGCTCCTCGGGCAGGTCGAGATTCGCGCGCAGGATGATGCGGTGGCCGTCGGTGGTTTCCGCCGGCAGGTCCACGACCTCGTCCACGTCGTGCGCCAGCAGCCGGTGACGCTCGTCGGCGGAGCGCGCGGCCTCGATATCGGACGCGTCGGGCCCGACGTTGAGCGTGCCGGCCCAGCCATCGAGGATCACCATTTCGCCGGTGCGCACCCGCGCGAGCACCTCGGGAAGCCCGACGACGGCGGGAATGCCGATCGAGTGCGCGAGGATGGCGGCGTGCGAGGTGCGCGTCCCCTGCTCCGTCGCGATCGCCAGCACCGCCTCACGATCGAGCTGGACGGTGAGCGACGGCGTGAGGTCGCGCGCGACCAGGATGACGGGACCGTCGTGGCCCGCCAGCACGTCGGGCTCGTCCACGCCGAGCAGCCGGGTCAGCACGCGGATCTCCACATCGGTCAGGTCGATCAGGCGGTCGCGCAGCAGCGCACTACCCTGGGTGGACCAGAGTCCGCGCCATTCCATCATCTTGTACTCGAACGCGCGCTCGGCCGAGAAGTGGTTCTCGCGGATCAGCCGCTCGGCGGCGCCGACCAGCTCCACGTCCTCGAGGATCAGCAGCTGGGCGTCGAAGATCCGCGCCTCTTCCGGGCCGGCGCGGACCGCGGCCCGCTCGCGCACCTTGCCGATGCGCTCCTTCGCGAACGCCAGCGCGTCGGCGAGGCGGCGGACCTCGGCATCCACCTCGGCGGGGCTGATGGCGTGGTCCACCACGGTCGGCACTTCCCACTTTACCACCAGGGCCGGGCCCACGGCGACGCCGCGCGATACGGGGATGCCGCGAATGAGCCGCCCCGTCACGCCAGCTCCTCGCCGAAGCCGGCGGCGATCAGCGCCGTGAGCGCGGCCAGCGAGGCATCCGCATCATCGCCCTCGACGCGCAGGTACACCTGGCTGCCGCACTCGGCCGCGAGCATCATCATGCCCATGATGCTCTTGCCGTTGACCTCGAGGGCATCCTTGCGCACCAGGACGCTGGCCCGGAAGCGGGCCGAGGTCTTCACGAATTCCGCCGCCGGCCGGGCGTGCAGGCCCAGGACGTTGACGATCGGGACCGTCGCTTCGGCTACCATGAGACCAGCCCCGCGATCCAGGTGACACCGAGCATCAGGGCGGCGAGCATGACGCCGCTCACGCGCCCGCGCGTCAGATACAGAAGCGCCGCGACCACCACCGCGCCGCCGGCCGCCACGAGGCGCGCGCGATCGGTCGCGCCGGCCATCTCGTGCACGAAGATCAGCGGCAGCGCCGCGCCCACCATCACGCCGGCCAGCGGCGCGGCGACGCGGCCCAGCAGCCGCAGCAGCGGCGTGCTGAGCGCGCCTGCCACGGCCAGGCCCCGGCTCCAGCCCGCGCGCAGCGCCCACACCCGGCAGGCGAGATGCGCGGCGTTGTAGAGCACCAGGAACAGCAGCGCGGCCCACACCCGCGCGCCGAAGACGAACGCGATCAGCGCGAGCGCCGAGCAGACGGGGAGCCACGAGGCCCAGAACAGCCGGTCGCCTAACGCGCCGAGCGGTCCGCAGAGCGCCTCGCGCAGCCGCGCGATGCGCTCCGGCGGCTCGCCGTCCACCTCGGCCCGCACCGCGGCGCCGACCGCCAGGCCCGCGAAGTAGGGATGGGCGTTGAAGAACTGCGACTGCCGGGCGAGCGCCGCCTGGTACCGCGGCCCGCCGGCCCCCCCCTCGAGCGCGCGCAGGGCCGGCTCCGCCGCGTGGCCGAAGCCCACGCCCTGCATGCGCTCGTAGCTCCACGCCGCCTGCAGCGTGAACAGCCTCGCCAGGACGCGGCCGAACCCGGGCATCGCCTTCATCGCAGCCACGCCAGCGCCGCCGCCGCCCCCGCCGTCAGGCCGCCCGCGAACCAGAGCCGCTGCCGGCCCGGCCCCGCGAGGCGCGCGCCCGCGAACAGCGCGACGCCGATGCTGGTCGCGGCGAGCGCGATGAGCGCGAGGTTCTGGGGACCCGCCCAGGAGCGCGCGAAGAACACCGACACCAGGTCGCCGAGCCCCAGGGCGAGCGCCGTGACGGCGACCCCGCGCATCGCGTCGCGGCGCAGCCCCTGCCGCTGGAGCGACCGCACCATGCCCGCATCCCCGGCATCGAGCGCCGCGCGCGCGGCGTGCACCGCCGCCGAGTTGGCCCGGCGCGTGAGGTGCGACAGCCAGCCCGCGGCCCACGCGGCGACGACGGCGACGAGCACCAGGCCCAGCAGTCCCGCCGCCATGATGCCTTCGGGGTGCGCGCCCGCGAGGGCGCCGACCGCCACTGACCCGGGTCCCCAGTCGGGATTGCGCGACGCGCCCACCGGCAGCGTGTCGAGCGCGAACAACTCGAGCAGCGCGCCCACGGCGAGTCCCGGCAGCGGGTGCCCCGCGACGCAGCCGCCGATGAGCCCCGCGATCAGCGGCCGCGAGAACATCGCCTGCGGCACACTCGCGAGGTCGAGACCGACGAGGGCGCCGGCCAGCACCACCGCCGCGGCGTGCAGCGGCGTCATGCGGCGAACTCCGCGAGCGGCACGCGGATGCCGGTGGGCACGTCCTGTGCCGTCACCTCGACGCCCGACGATCCCAGCGCCCGCAGCTCCGCCGCTTCCGCATCGGTGAGGTACACGTAGCGCAGCCGCTCCTTGCGGCCTTCGCGATAGTGCACCCCGCCCACGTTGACCTGGGCGACTCCACCCGCGGCGCCGCGAGCGAGCCGCGCCATCGATCCCACATCCCCGGTCAGCACCAGACCGCGGCGCGTATCCGCCTGCCACGCCGGAAGGCTGGCGACGGCTTCGTCCACACTCGCGAAGGTGACCGAAACGGCGGGCGGCACGCCCATGCGGTAGAGCTCCTGCTCCCAGTCGCTGGCACGCACCTCGTCATCGACGAGCACCAGGAACCCGATCCCCAGCGTCTGGCCCCACCCCACGACGACCTGCCCGTGAATCAACCGGTCATCGATGCGGAAGAGCGCCACGCTCAAGGGGTGCCCACGGTGGCGACGGAGCTGCGGCCCGTCTCGACCGCCCGCCGCGCGGCGTCGGCGGGAGGCTGGTCGCGGTGAAAGGCGAAATCGAGCAGCATGGCGAGGTTCACACCCGTCACCACGCGCACCTGCGTATTCACCCGCGCGAAGGCCGCCGCGCTGAAGGCACACGACCCGCCCGGCATGTCGGCGAACACCAGCGCCGGCCGCCCCGCGATCGCCGCGTCGAGCCGCGCCGTCAGCGCTGCGCGATCGCAGCCCGCATTGGACACCGGGACCAGGCCATGGTCGTCACCGGCGATCGCGGCCACCGCATTGACCAGTGCCTGCGCGACCTCGGCATGCGCGAGGACGACGCCCGCGAGGCGCTCACTCATAGTCTTCCTGGAGGTAGTCGCGCGTGATGCGGCGCGTGGCATCGTCGGCGCGGCGGCCGGCTTTCTGCTGCATGCGGGCGATGAGGCGCTCGTTGAACTGGGCGGCCGAGTCGGTGCCGCCGCCGTACTTCAGGAGGTGGCGCATCGACACCACTTCGGCGATCACGGTGATGTTCTTGCCTGGGTTCAGCGGTACCAGCACCTTGGGCAGCGGCACGTCCAGGATCCGCGTCTCCTCGCCGTCGAGACCGGTGCGATCGTACGGCTTGGTGCTGTCCCAGTCGTCCAGCTGGACCACGACCTCGATGCGCTTCTGCTGGCGCACCGCGCGGATGCCGAACAGCGCCGCGATGTCGATGAGCCCCACGCCGCGGATTTCCATGTAGTGCGCCGCGTTCTCGTGGCCCCGGCCGATCAGCACGTCCTGGCCCAGCTTGCGGACCAGCACCACGTCGTCGGCAACGAGGCGGTGCCCGCGCTCGACGAGGTCGAGCACGCATTCGCTCTTGCCGATGCCCGAGCGCCCCACGAACAGCAACCCGACGCCGTACACGTCGGCGAGCGAGCCGTGCAGCGTCTCGTGCGGGGCGAAGGCATCCTCGAGAAACGGCTTGAGGCGGCTGTAGAACTCGGCCGTCTTGAGCTGGGTGCGCATCAGCGGGATACCGCGGTCGTCGGCCAGCTGCAAGAGCTCGGGCGGCACTTCCTGGCCCTTGGTGACGACCAGGCAGGGCAGCTCGAAGGCGAACAGGTTCTCGAGCGAGCGCCGCCGCGCATCGGCGTCGAGGGTGAAGAGATAGGCGATTTCCGTCTCGCCCAGCACGAAGATGCGCCCGCCCACGAACCGCGCGGTGTAGCCGGCGAGGACGAGACCCGGACTCGAGGCCTCGCCCCGCTGGATTTCGCGCCCCATGCCGTCGCCGCCGGCCAGGAGCTCGAGCGCGAGGCGCTCGTGCTTGACGTCGAAGAATTCCGCGACGGTCAGGATGGGGCGGCCCCGGAACGCTTGCGGCGGGCCTGCGGCCGCGTTTCGGCCTTGTCGAGTTGGCGCTGGAGCTTGGCCAGCGCGCGGTCAAGCGCGGTGCGATGGTCTTCGGCGTCCGCCTTCGCCACGTGCACCGCGCCATGGGCGGCGTTCAGCACGATTTCGGCGCTGGCGCCCGGCGCGCCGGTATCAAAGGTGAGATGCGCGCTGGTGGGACGGGTGGCCCGCTTCGACAGCCGGTCCAGCACCTGTTCGGCGCGGGCCTTCAGCTCGGCGGGAATCTCTCCGTGGCGCGCGGTGATCGTCGTCTGCATGTGTCAGGGCTCCTGCCCGCCGGCTCGTGCGGACACGGCGGCGTCAAGGTGAGCTTCGGTTTCCAGGGCGGTGCGCTCCCAGCTGAACGTCTCGGCAAACGCCCGCGCTCCGCGTCCCAGGCGCTGCCGCAAATCCGCGTCGTCGATGAGGCGCCGCATCGCGCCGGCCAGTGCCGCGACGTCGCCGGTCGGCACCAGGTATCCCGTCTCGCCGTCGCGCACCGATTCGCGCAGCGCGGAGTTGTCGGCGGCGAGCGCCGGCGTTGCGCAACCGGCGGCCTCGAGGTTCGTGATACCCCACCCTTCCTTCAGCGACGGCAGCACGACGGCCCAGGCGCGGCGATAGAGCTCCAGCTTCTTCTCCTCGCTGACGAAGCCGAGGAACTCCACGTCGCCCGCCACCCCGGCCGAGCGCGCGACGCGCTCCAGCCGTTCCCGGTCGTCGCCGCTCCCCGCGATCCACAGCTTTGCGGGGCGGCCGCCCGCCGACGCAAGGCCGTGGAGCGCGCGGATCGCGACCTCCACCTGCTTGTACCGCTTCAGCCGGCCCACGTAGAGGAACGTGGGCGACGCCTCGCGCGCAACCGCGGCGTCGGGCACGTAGTGCGCCGTATCCACCCCGGGATAGATGACACGAATCCGCGCGGCGCGAAAGCCGCGGGCCACCAGGTCATCCCGCGTGCTGTGGCTGATGGCGTGCACCGCCGCTCCCGCATACACCGACGGCATCGAACGTTCCGCCGCCCAGACCACCGCCGCCACCGGCGCGGCGACCTCCCGGAAGGCGGTCGAGCCGAAGAGGTGCGGCACCACCAGCGCGAACGGCCCGTCCCACAGCCGCGGCAGGTTCAACGGCACCTTGTTGACGTCCTCGACCACGATGTCGGGACGCAGCGCACCCGCGAGGCGCCGGAACGCCGAGCGGCCGGCGAGCGGAAAGCTGTAGCGCGTACCCGCGCGATGCACCCGCATGCCGTCGATGGCATCCTCGGCCGGCGCGCCGCGCCAGCCGCTGCACAGCAGGTGGACCTCGTGGCCGCGTCCGGCCAGCCGCGAGAAGATTTCATGGAGGTGCACTTCGGCGCCCCCGGCCTGCGGATTGGTGCGGTCCTGCCAGTTGACGACGAGTAGCCTCACAGCTTCCCGAGGTTGCGGCCGATGCGATCGAGGACGCCGTTCACGAAGGCCGGCGATTTCTCTCCGCCGAACCAGCGCGCCAGCCGGATCGCCTCGTCGATGACGACCCGGGGGGGCGCCGCGTCGGTGAGCATCTCACAGGTGCCGATGCGCAGCACGTTGCGGTCCACCACGCTCAGCCGCTCGATCCGCCAGCGGTCCGCCGCGCGCTCGATGTGCCCGTCGATCTCGGGGCGACGCTCTACGACGCAGAGGCCGAGCTGGAGCGCCCGCTCTTCCAGCTTCGGGCTTGGAGCCACCAGGGCGAGCACCCGCCCCCACGCCGATTCCGGCGCGGTGCCCGACTGCCCCTGCACATCCCACGCATGCAGCAGCTGCAGGGCCAGGGCGCGGGCGCGGGTCTCGAGTCTATGAACGGCCACGCGCGCCTCGGCCCGCGAGGGCGGCACCGAGGGCCGCGTCCATGGCGTCGAAACCCTTGTTGCCGGCATCACCGCCGGCGCGGGCCAGCGCCTGTTCCATGGTATCGCAGGTGAGCACACCGAAGCCGACCGGGACCTGGTACTGCAACTGGACCGCCATCAGCCCTCGCGCGGTTTCGCCCGCGACAAAATCGAAGTGCGGCGTCTCGCCGCGCACCACGGCGCCGAGCGCGCAGATGGCGTCGTAGCCGCCGGTCGCGAGCATCGCGCCCGCGACGAACGGCAGCTCCCACGCACCCGCGACCCAGCGCAGGTCCACGCGCGATGCGGGAATGCCGCGCTCGCGCAGGCACTGCTCCGCGCCGGTGACCAAGCGCGACGTGACCGACTCGTTGAAGCGGCTCGCCGCGATCCCGATTCGCCCCGCGAGCGCGGCCGTGGGCGCCGTCACTGGTCGACGAACAGGTGGCCGAGCTTGTCGCGCTTCACGTCGAGGTAGCCGGCGTTCTCATCGGTGCGCGGCGGCACGATGGGCACGCGCTCGACCATCGTGAGCCCGTACCCCTCGATGCCGACCAGCTTCATGGGATTGTTGGTGAGCACCCGGATCTTCGTGAGGCCGAGGTCGAGCAGGATCTGCGCGCCGATGCCGTAGTTGCGCAGGTCGGGCTCGAACCCGAGGCGCCGGTTGGCTTCCACGGTGTCGTGGCCCTGGTCCTGGAGCGCGTAGGCCCGGAGCTTGTTGAGCAGGCCGATGCCGCGGCCTTCCTGGTCGAGGTAGATCACCGCGCCGGCGCCCTCGGCCTGGATCATCGCCATCGCATTGTCGAGCTGCCAGCCACAATCGCACCGTGCCGAGTGGAAGACGTCGCCCGTCAGGCACTTCGAGTGCATCCGCACCAGCGGCGCCTCGGCCTTCGTCAGGTCTCCGTACACCAGCGCCACATGCTCGGCGCGATCCACGTCATTCAGGTAGCCGACGATGCGCCACTCCGCCCCGCCGCGCGTGGGCAGCCGCGCCTCGGCGCCGCGATGGACCAGCCGCTCGGTGCGCAGCCGGTAGGCCACGACCTGCGCGACGGTGACGAAAGTGAGATGATGCTGCGCCGCGATCGCCTCGAGCTGCGGGCGCCGCGCCATGGTGCCGTCTTCGCTGAGGATCTCGCAGATCACGCCGGCGGGCTGGAGTCCGGCGAGCCGCGCCAGGTCCACGCTGGCCTCGGTCTGGCCCACCCGTTGCAGCACGCCGCCGGGACGCGCGCGCAGCGGATGGATGTGACCGGGGCGGCGCAGGTCGGACGGCGTCGTCGCGGGGTCGATCGCCACGCGAATCGTGGTCGCGCGGTCAGCGGCGCTGATGCCCGTCGTCACGCCGAAGCGCTGCGCGGCGTCCACGCTGACGGTGAAGGCGGTGGTCAGCGACTCGGTGTTCTGCTCGACCATCTGCGGCAGGTCGAGGGCCCGGCAACGCTCGGGCGTGAGCGTCAGGCAGATGAGGCCGCGCCCATGCTTGGTCATGAAGTTGATGAGCTCGGGCGTGGTGCGGTCGGCCGCGCAGACGAAGTCGCCCTCGTTCTCGCGATCCTCGTCATCGGCCACGATGACGAGCTTGCCCGCGCGGATGTCTTCGATGGCCTGTTCGACCTTGCCGAACGGCATCTTATGGCTCCAGGCGCCCGGAGGCGCGATAAGGCTTGACCAGCTGCCCCACGAACTTGCCGATGAGGTCAGCCTCCAAATGTACCCGGCCCCTCGGCACGGCTCCACCCAGGGTCGTGGATTCGAGGGTATGTGGAATCAGCGCGACCTGGAGAATACCGCGCCGCGGCAGGGCATTCACGGTGAGGCTGACCCCGTCCACCGTGATGGACCCGTGGGGAACACACAGCCGCAGGATCCCGGCGGGCGCCCGGATGTCGAGGAGGACGGCGTCGCCCGAAGCGGCCCGCTTCGCGATCGTGCCGACCCCGTCCACGTGGCCGGCCACGATGTGGCCCCCCAGGCGGTCGGATGCCCGCAGCGCCCGCTCGAGATTCACCCGCGTACCGGCCCGATAGCCGCCGATCTTCGTGCGTCCGCGCGTGGTGACGATGGCTTCGACCGCGAACGTCCCGCGTTCCTTCGCCACCACCGTCAGGCAGGCGCCGTCCACGCTGATGCTCTCGCCCGGCGCGAGGCCGCGATACGGCGCCGCAATCGTCAGGCGCAGACCACGCGCGGTGCGCTTCACGACCCGCACCGTGCCGAGGGCGGTGACGATGCCGGTGAACATCAGGACCGGTCCAGCACGGTCAACGCATCGTCGCCGAGCACGCGACGCCCCGAGACCTTCCAGCGGCGCACCGCGTCGATGTCGACGGCCGGCAGCTCGCCAAATGCCGGCACCCCGTCACGGCCGAGCAGCATCGGCGCCTGGAGCAGGAAGATGCGGTCCACCAGGTCCTGGCCGAGCAGCCGGCCGGCGAGCACGCCGCCGCCCTCCACCAGCAGGCTGTTGACTCCTCGCGTCCGGAGCGCCACGAGCTGCGCGGCGAGCCCGTCGGCTTCCATGACCTCGGCGCCGGCGCGGCGCAGCGCATCGACCTGGGCCGGCGGCGCCGCGCGCTCGGCCAGCACGATCGTCGCTTCGACGCGGGCCCACTTCACCACCCGCGCATCGGGCGGCGTCTCGGCGCGGCGGTCGAACACGACGCGCAGCGGCGGCTTCAGCGGCGTCACGGCCCCGCGCGGCGTGAGCCGCGGATCGTCGGCCTTCACCGTGCCGACGCCGGCACCGATGGCATCGAAACCCGCGCGCAGCCAGTGCACGAAGTCGCGCGCGGGCGGGCCGGTGATCCACTGCGACTTGCGCCGGTGGTCGGCGATGCGCGCATCGAGCGAGACGGCGAGCTTGAGCGCCACGAAGGGCCGCGTCGCGGCCTGGTACCGATGGAAGAAGAGCGCGTTCTGGCGCCGCACGTCGTCGGCGAGAAGGCCATGCTCCACCCGCACCCCCGCGGTGCGCAGGTGCAGCGCGCCGCCGCGCGCGCGCGGATCGACGTCCTCGACGCCGAAGACGACGCGGCGGATCCCGTGGGTCAGGATCGCCTCGATGCACGGCGGCGTCTTCCCGTGGTGGCGGCACGGCTCCAGGGTGACGACGAGATCGCCGCCGCGCGCGCGATCCCCCGCCTGCTCGAGCGCCACGACCTCGGCGTGCTTGCCGCCGAACTCGGCGTGCCAGCCCTCGCCGACGACCTCGCCGCCGCGGAGCACCAGCGCGCCCACCATCGGGTTGGCGCCGGTCCGGCCCCACCCGCGCCACGCGAGCTGGACCGCCCGCTCCATCGCCTCGCGGTCAGTCATGGAAAATGCCTACGACTCGTACCGCACGACGCCGGTTCCCGGCACCGTGCGGCCGATCACCGACGTGTCGACGCCGGCACTCGCCGCCGCGCTGCGCGCCTGGCCCACGTCGGCCGGATCGCACACCGCGATCATGCCGACGCCCATGTTGAAGACGCGCCGCATTTCGTCGACGCCGACGCGGCCCGCCTCCTGGATCACGCGGCAGGCCACCGGCAGCGGCCAGGTTCGTTCGTCGACCACGGCATCCACCGTATTCGGCAGCACCCGGTCGAGGTTGCCGGGAATGCCGCCGCCGGTGATGTGCGCCAGCGCATGCACCGCCGTGCGCACCGGCCAGATCGCGGCGTAGTAACTGCGATGCACGCACAGCAGCACGTCGGCGACGCTCTCGGTGGTGTCGGGGAAGCGGTCGTGCACGCCCAGGCGCAGGTCGTCCTTCAGCACCCGCCTGACGAGGGAATAGCCGTTGGTGTGAAAGCCGTTGGCCGCATAGCCGACCAGCACGTCCCCGGGCCGCACCCGGTCGCCGTGCAGCGCGTCGGCTTCGGCGACCACGCCGATGATCGTGCCGGCGAGGTCGTACTCGCCTTCGCGATAGACGTCGGGCATCTCCGCCGTCTCGCCGCCGACCAGCGGCATCGCATGCGCGCGGCAGCCGCGCGCCACGCCGCTCACCACCGCTTCGGCGATGTCGGGCTCCAGCCGCCCGGTCGCGAAGTAGTCGAGAAACCCCAGCGGCCGCGCGCCGTGCACCAGGATGTCGTTCACGCAGTGGTTGACGAGGTCCTCGCCCACGGTATCGTGGCGGCCGGCCTGGATCGCGACCATGACCTTGGTGCCCACGCCATCGGTCGACGCCACCAGCACCGGGTCCACGACGCCCTTCGGCACCCGCACCAGGCCGCCGAAGCCGCCCACCGCACCTAACGATCCGGCGGTGCGCGTGCTCTGCACCAGGGCACCGATGCGCGACTTGGCCCGCTCGGCGGCGCCGAGATCCACACCCGCGGCGGCGTACCGGTCGGCGTCGCTCACACCGTCTCGTGCTCGAAGTGGACCAGGTCGCTGAAGGCGCGCACCCGGGCCGACACGTCGGCGGCGCTGATCTCGTCGAACCGCTTGACCGAGAAGCGCTCGACGGCGAACGATCCCATGGCCGAGCCGTAGACCATCGCGAGGCGCAGCGATGCGTCGTCCAGCTTCCCGGCCCGCGCGATGTACCCCATGAAGCCGCCCGCGAACGCGTCGCCCGCGCCGGTCGGGTCGAAGACGTCTTCCAGCGGGAAGGCGGGCACGAAGAACACCTTGCCTTCGCCGACCAACACCGCGCCGTGCTCGCCCTTCTTGATGACGACGTAACGCGGCCCGTGGTCGATGATCCAGCGCGCCGCGCGGTGGATGTGCCACTCGCCCGAGAGCTCCCGCGCCTCCGAGTCGTTGACCAGGAGGCAGTCCACCCGCTCGAGCAGCTTCATCAGCTCCTTCTTCTTGCCCTGGATCCAGTAGTTCATGGTGTCGCAGGCGACAAAGTCCGGCTTGCGCACCTGGTTCAGCACGTCGAGCTGGAGCTCGGGATCGATGTTGCCGAGAAAGACGTAGCGGCTGTCGGCGAATTCGGCCGGAATGCGCGGATGGAAATTCGCGAACACGCCGAGGCGGGTCTCCAGCGTGTCGCGCGAGGACAGGTCGAAGTTGTACCGGCCGGCCCAGCGGAAGCTCTCGCCCTTCACCACCTCGACGCCGCGCAGGTCGACGCCTCGCTTCTCGAGCTTCCTGAGCTCGTCCATCGGGTAGTCGTCGCCGACCACGCCCACCAGCTGCACCGGCGTCAGCAGCGACGCCGCGCACGAGAAGAACACGGCCGATCCGCCGAGCGCGTCCTTCACCTTGTCGAAGGGCGTCTCGACCGAATCGAGCGCCACACTACCAACGACTAGAAGCCCCATGACCTCACCTCATTGACGTCATTCACCTCATTCACCTCATTCACCTCATCACATCCGGTCCGGCACCGACAGCCCGAGCAACCCGAGCGCGTTGGCGAGCACGATCTGCGCGGCACGGGCCAGCGCGAGCCGCGCCGTCATGATCGCCGGCGGCTCGTCGAGCACGCGGCACTTGTGATACCAGTGGTGCGCGGCGCGCGCCAGCTCCTCGCAATACCCGGTGAGCCGCTGCGGCTCCAGGTTCTCGGCGGCGCGCTGCACCGCGCCCGGATAGCGCGACAGCACCTTCAGCAGCTCGGGCTCGCTCGGGTCGGTGAGGACCGCGACGTCCACGCCCGCCGCCGACACCGCGGCCGGGTCGCCGCCCGCCGCCGCGTAGTTGCGGAAGATGCCCGCGAGGCGCGCGTGCGCCATCTGCACGTAGAAGACCGGGTTTTCTTCCGACCGCGTCAGCGCCAGGTCGATATCGAACTGGAGATGCGAGTCGCCCTTCCGCATCAGGTAGAAGTATCGCACCGCGTCGCGACCGACGGTGTCCACCAGGTCGCGCACCGTCACATAGCTGCCGGCGCGCTTGGAAATCTTCACCTCTTCGCCGCCGCGCATCACGGTGACCATCTGGTGCAGCACGTATTCGGGATACCCCTCGGGAATCCCGGCATCGAGCGCCTGGAGCCCGGCGCGCACCCGCGCGGTGGTGCCGTGATGATCGGCGCCCTGCACGTTGATCGCGCGCGTGAAGCCGCGCTCCCACTTGTTGAGATGATACGCGACGTCGGGCACGAAGTAGGTGTACTGGCCGCCCTTCGCCGCGCTGCGGCGCAACACCCGGTCCTTGTCGTCGCCGTAGTCGGTGGTGCGCAGCCACAGCGCCCCGTCCTGCTCGTAGGCGTGGCCCGCGGCGATCAGCTTCCGCACCGCTTTCTCGACGTCGCCGCTGGTGTAGAGCGAGGACTCGAGAAAGTAGACGTCGAAGGCCACGCCGAAGGCCTGGAGGTCCCCGTCCTGCTCGGCGCGCAGCGCCTGGACGGTAAAGGCGCGCACTGCCTCGACGTCGCCGCCGTCGGGATCGGCGTGGTGGTCGGCGACATACTGCTGGGCGATCTCGCGGATGTACTCGCCGTGATAGCCGCCCTCGGGAATCTCGCCGGCCCGGCCCCGCGCTTCGGCGATGCGCACCTGCACGCTGGCCACGAGGTTCGCGATCTGCGCGCCGGCATCATTGTAGTAGAACTCGCGCGTGACGTCCCAGCCGGTATGCGCCAGCAGCGCGGCGATCGCGTCGCCCAGCGCCGCCTGGCGGCCGTGGCCCACGTGCAGCGGCCCGGTCGGATTGGCGGAGACGAACTCGACGTTCACTTTCCTGCCGGCGCCCTCGAGCGACCGGCCGTAGGACGGCCCGGCCTCGAGGATCGACGCCAGCAGGCTGGCGAGCTGGTCCCGGGCGAGCTTGAAGTTGATGAAGCCGGGCCCGGCGATCTCGACCGATTCGACCACGCCGTCCGGAAACTTCAGCGCCGCCACGATCTGGTCGGCGATCTTCCGCGGCGGACTCTTGAGATGGCGAGCGAGCGTCATCGCCAGGTTGGTCGCGATGTCGCCATGCGATGCCTCGCGCGGCGTCTCCAGCACGATGTCCACGCCCTCGGGCGCCCCGAGCGACGCGGCCACGCGCGCCAGCTCGGCACGAATCACCTCGTGCGCCATCAGTCGTCTTTCTTGGGCTTCGGCTTGATGGCGGGCTTCTCGGCAGCCGGCTTGTCGGCGGCGGGCTTGTCGGTGGCGGGCTTGTCGGCGGCGGGCTTGTCGGCCTTCGCGCTGTCACCGGACCCGGAGTCGGACCCCTCGGGCTTGGGCTTGCTCTGCCCGCCGCGACCGTAATCGGTCAGGTAGAAGCCGGAACCCTTGAAGACGAGACCCGCCCCGCCCGACAGCTGCCGCTCGGCCTTGGTGCGGCACTTGGGGCACTTGGCGCCCCCCTTGGCGGTAATCTTCTGGACCAGCTGGAATTCGGTGCCGCACTTCGGGCACTTGTAATCGTAAGTTGGCATAGCTCTTAAAGTTATACGCAGGAGAGTCTAGAATCTAGAATCTAGAATCTAGAATCTGGATTCTAGCCGCTGACTCTTCCATCATGTCGGCCCCACACCTTCTCCATCGCCGCGGAGATCTCTCCCAGCGTAGCCCGGGCCTTTACCGCCGCGATAATCGGCTCCATAAGCCGCGCGCCGTCCATCCGCGCGGCCGCTTCCACCGCCTGAAGCGCCGCGGCCACGCTCGGCTGGTCTCGCTGCGCGCGCGCGCGCCGCAGCTGCGCGACCTGCTTCGCCGCCAGCGCCGAAAAGTCCGGCATCGGTACCGGGTCGGCGTCCTGCCCGTCGGCGAATTTGTTGACGCCAACGACGATGTCATCGCCCCGCTCGATCGCCTGCTGGGCGGCCCAGGCCGAGCGGGCGATCTCCTCGGCGATGAACCCGTCGGCGGCGCAGCGGGCCGCGCCGCCCCGCGCTTCGACCGCCTCGAGCAGCGCCCGCGCCCGGCGCTCGAGCTCGTCGGTCAGCGCCTCGACGTAGTAGCTGCCGGCCAGCGGATCGGCGGTGCGCGTCGCGCCGGACTCGAACGCGACGATCTGCTGGGTGCGCAGCGCCAGCGTCGCCGACTCCGCGGAGGGCAGCGCGAGCGCTTCGTCGTACGCGTTGGTGTGCAGCGACTGCGTCCCGCCAAGCACCGCGGCAAAGGCCTGGAGCGCCACGCGCACCACGTTGTTCAGCGGCTGCTGCGCCGTGAGCGTCGAGCCTCCGGTCTGGGTGTGGAAGCGCAGCCGGCAGCTCGCGTCGCTGGCGTTGAATCGCTCCCGCAGCAGCGTCGCCCACAGGCGGCGCGCGGCCCGGAACTTGGCCGTCTCCTCGAAGACGTCGCTGAAGCCGGCGAAAAAAAACGACAGCCGCGGCGCGATGTCGTCCACCGGCAACCCGGCGTCGGCCGCGCGCTTCAGGTACTCGAGCCCGTTCGCGAAGGTGAAGGCCAGCTCCTGCACCGCCGTCGCGCCGGCCTCGCGCATGTGGTAGCCGCTGACCGAGATCGGGTTGAAGGCCAGGTCGTTGACGTGCACGAACCGGAAGATGTCGGTGATGAGCCGCAGGCTGGGCTCGGGCGGATAGATGTACGTGCCGCGGGCGATGTATTCCTTGAGCACGTCGTTCTGGATGGTGCCGCCGAGCTTCGCCATCGGCACGCCCTGCTCTTCGCCCACGACGATGTACATCGCCAGCAGGATGCTCGCCGTGGCGTTGATCGTCATCGAGGTGGTGACGGAATCGAGCGGGATGCCGGCGAAGAGCCGCGCCAGGTCGTCCACGGTGTCGATGGCGACGCCGACGCGCCCGACCTCACCCTGCGCCATCGGCTGGTCGGAGTCGTAGCCCATCTGCGTCGGCAGGTCGAAGGCGGTGCTGAGACCCGTCTGTCCGGCGCCCAGCAGCTCGCGAAAGCGCTGGTTGGTCTCTTCGGCGGTGCCGAAGCCGGCGTACTGGCGCATGGTCCAGAGGCGGCCGCGGTACATCGACGGATGGAGGCCGCGGGTGAACGGAAACGCCCCCGGCGCGCCCGCCCGCGCGTCGGCATCCGCCGGACGGTCGGCCGGACCATACGACGGCTGGATGGGAATGCCTGACGAGTTGTGGTCGGACACGCCGCTTACGCCTTCAACGTCTGTTCCGCCGCCTCGACGTCCGCGCGGCTGCCGATGAAGAGGGGCGAGCGCTGGTGGAGCTCGGCGGGCACGATGTCGAGAATCCCCTGCTGCCCGTTGGAGGCATAGCCGCCCGCCTGCTCGGCGAGGAACGCCAGCGGCGCGCATTCGTAGAGCAGCCGCAGCTTCCCGTTAGGCGACCGGCGGTCGGCGGGGTACGCGAACACCCCGCCCGCCATGAGGTTGCGGTGGAAGTCCGCGACCAGCGACCCGATGTAGCGGCAGTTCTTGGCCTCGGTCCCCGGCTCCTCGCCCTTCCAGCAGCGCACCACCTTCTGCACCGCGGGCGCCCAGCGCGGGAAATTGCTCTCATTCACGCTGTAGTACTTCCCCACGGGCGGGGTCCGGATGTTCGCGTGCGACAGGAGGAACTCGCCGATGGTGGGGTCATAGGTGAAGCCGTGCACCCCCTGCCCGGTGGTATAGACCATCATCGTGGAGGAACCGTAGAGCACGTAGCCGGCGGCGACCTGGGTCCGCCCGACCTGGAGGCAGTCGCGCAGCTCGCCCGGCCCATGGTCGGGACTCAGTCGGCGGTGAATGGAGAAAATCGTGCCGATCGACACGTTCACGTCGATGTTCGACGAGCCATCCAGCGGATCGTAGAGCACGGTGTACTTGCCGGTGCGGTACCCCGGCGGAATCAACACCAGGTGCTCGTCTTCTTCCGACGCGAGGCAGCAGCAGCGGCCGGTGCGCAGCAGCGTGTGCTTCATGGTGTCGTTGGCGAACTGGTCCAGTTTCTGCACCACCTCGCCCTGCACGTTGACCTCGCCGGCCGAGCCGAGGATGTCGGCGAGCCCGGCCATGCGCACGTGGCTGTTGATGATCTTCGCGGCCAGCCCGATGTCGTACAGCAGGTTCGACAGCTCGCCCGTGGCCTCGGGGTGCCGGCTCTCCTGGTCGAGCACGAAGCTCTCGATGGTGACGACGCGGTCGAGAGGCATGTTGAGCGAGGACCGCACGGTGGCTCCTTGGGGACGAGACTGGAATCAGCCATGGAAAAATGGCCTCACCGCACCGAACTCGCGAGTGTGAAGGCAGTGTCGCGTCCCGACGCCGGCCGGACCAGCACCGCCCTGCCGTCGGTCGTGACCGTCACATCGCCGTCCCGGTCGGTGCGCCACACGCTGCAGCCGCGGTCCAGCAGCCGGGCCACGGTGCCCGGATCCGGATGACCGTAGTGATTGGGGTTCCCCACCTCGATCACGCAGACCGGCGGCCGCAGCGCATCGAGCCACGCTTCGCTGGTCGCGCTCCGGCTCCCGTGGTGGGCGACCTTCAGCACCGTGACCGGCCCCACCTGGCCGGCGCGCAGCGCCTCCATCGGCAGCCCGGCGTCACCGGTAAAGACGGCGCGGAAGGCGCCATACTCGACCGTCAGCACCACCGAGTATTCGTTAGGGTCCCAGCGCGCCGCGATCGTCGCGCTGTCGGGATGCCAGATGCGCACCCGCACGCCGTCGAGGTCGAACTGCTCGCCCGCGCGGGCCGGGTGCCAGCGGGCGTGGTCCCGGGCCACGTCCCCCAGCCATTCGAGATAGAGCGGTCGTCCGTCGACCGCGCCGGGCTCGATCACGACATCGGCCGGGAGCGATGCCAGGACGGCCGGGAGCCCGCCCAGGTGGTCGGCGTCGCCATGGGTGGAGACGACCAGGTCGAGCGCTCGCGCGCCGTGGCGGCGCAGGAACGGCACGACGCGGCGGGCCCCCGCATCCATGCCGGGAGCGCGCGGGCCGCCGTCGATGAGGATCCAGTGCCCGTGCGGGGTGCGGATGGCCTCCGCGTCCCCTTGGCCGACGGAGAGAAAATGCAGCGTGAGCCGCCCATCGCCAGCGGACGCTGCCGCCGCTCCCGTCAGGGGCCACCAGGCCGCCAGCGCCAGCATCGCCAGCAGCGCGGCGCACAGTCTCGTGCCCAGGACGATCCGGGCGGCACGGCGGCCGGACGCCGGCCGCAGCATCCAGAGGGCGGCGCCGGCGCACACCCCGGCCGGGAGCATGGGCGCGTCCAGTGTGAAAGTGGACCAGGGCACTGCCGCGGCATGCACCGCGACGGCCTCGAGGGCGTCGAGTGCGATCCCCGCCGCCGACGCCGCCAGCGCCGCCGCCGCGCCGGCGCCGGGGATGTTCGCCAGCAGCAGCACCAGCGCGAGCGCCGGCGTCGCGAACGCGGCGATGGGAATCGCCGCGAGGTTGGCCAGGATCGCGATCGGCGTGACCGAGCCGAACGCCAGCAGCTGGATGGGCGTCGTCGCGAGGACGGCGCCGCAGCTGACGATCACCGGCGCGAGCCAGCGCAGCCGCCGGCGGCGCTGGCGCGACCGGGTTTCCGTGACCACGCGCTCCCACCAGCGCGCCGCGGTCGCGCAGCCCCACACACCGGCGAACGACAGCCACGGGCCAGGCTCGAACAGCGTCCACGGATCGAAGGCCAGCACCACCAGCGCCGTCGTCGCGAGAATCGCCGCCGTCACCGGCGGCCGTTGCCGCAGTCGCGCCCAGCACCAGAGCACGAGTAGCCCGGCGCTGCGCAGCGCGGGAGCGGGAGCGCCCAGCATCCAGATGTACGCGATGACCAGCACCGTGCCGAGCAGGCGCGCCGGCACGGTGGGAATGCGGCACGCCTGGAGCACGATGAAGAGTGCGCCGGCCAGCAGGCCGACGTGCAGGCCGGAAATCGAAAGAATGTGGGCGAGCCCGGCGCGCGCGAACTGCTGCCGCAGCTCCTTCGGGATCGCGGCCTCGGGACTCACCGTCAGCGCGGCGGCCAGGGTCCAGCGGCGCTCGCCGAAGAGCGCGCGCAGCCGGCGTTCTGCCCCGGTCCGCAGGCGCGTGCGGAGTCCGGCGGGATCCGCGACGGGGCGAACGAGAAGAACCATGAGCCGACCCGCCCGCTCGGGACGCGGAGGCAGCAGCGCATCGCGAAATCCCGGATCGCGGCGCCAGGTGCCCACCAGCACCAGCACAAGGTCGCTCGTGTCCGGCCGCGGAAGACGCACCATGATGGGACCCGCGCACGCCGCGGGATTCCGGATGTCGTAGCGCCGCAGCCCCGTCGGGTCGCCCGGCGCCGCGAGATCGCGCGGCTCCGCGACGATGGTGACGCGCGCACCGTCGCGCCAGGCGAGGCGGCAGTCCGTCGCGCGCACCCGCCGCGCGCCGGCGCCCCAGAGGATGCCGCCGGCTGCCGCGGTGAGAACGACAGAGGAGAAAGGGTGGAGGATGGAGGATGGCGCACCCGCCCTGCGTGCCCCGAACCATGCGCCGACAGCGGCCAGGGGCGCCAGCGTCCACGCGCTCCAGCCGAGCAGCAGGCCGGCCAGCAGGCCAGTGGGAAAACCGAGTGCTGCGATGACGATGACGGGCATGGCCGCCGACACGATCATGCGCCAGGGCCACGGGTGGGTATACGAAACTGCTCAGCGGCGGATCAGAACCACGCCGCGGCTCAGGCCTGGCTGCCGGACTTTCTTCCGCACCGCGGGTTGGCGGCGACGAAGCGGAACGCTTCCATCAGGGCCACGGTGGCGTCGGTGCGGTGCTGCCCGGTCTGCGCGTCGAGACGCGAGAGCACCTCGCCCTTGGTGGTCGAGACGTACTGGGGTGGCATCCGGTTCAGCGCGAAGACCAGGACGTCCTCTTCGCAGACCGGACAGTCGTGCGACTCGCGCACGCCCGGACGCAGCTCCGTGTACAGCGAACGCACGAACTCCTCGACGATGTTCTTCAAGCCCCCGCCCCCACCACGGCCAGGTTCGCCGCGACCGGCACTGCCGTGAACGTCGCGCCGGTCGTCCCTGTGAAGCGCACCATGCGATAACTGCCGACCCACGAGGCCGGCGCGTCGAGCAGCGCCATGCGGAAATGCCGGGAGCGGGCGTGCAGCCACGGACCCCGGGGCGCCGGTCCCTCCACGAGCACCTCGAACATCTCGCCCACCACCGCGGCGTTCCGCGCCCGGCCGATGGCGCGCACCTCCGCGATCAGCCGCGCGAGCCGCTCCGACGCGACCTCGTCGGGCACCGCGTCCGGCAATCGCAGCGCCGGCGTGCCTTCGCGCGGGCTGAACTTGAAGGTGAAGGCGCTGTCGAACTCGACCTCGCGCACCAGCGACAGCGTGTCCGCAAAATCCTCGTCGGTCTCGCCCGGAAAACCGACGATGAAGTCGGTGGACATGGTGAGGCCCGGAATCGCGTCGCGCAACCGGCGCACCGCATCGACATACCCCGCCCGCGTGTACCGGCGCAGCATCCGCTTGAGAACCCGGTCGCTGCCGCTCTGCACCGGCAGGTGCACATACTCGCACACCGCCGCCGTCTCGGCCATGGCGGCGACGACGCGGTCGCTGAAATCGTTGGGGTGCGGGCTGGTGAAGCGGATGCGGCGGATGCCGTCCACCGCGCCCACCGCGCGCAGCAGGTCGCCGAACTCATGCGCCCCGTCGTTCCACGAATTGACCGTCTGGCCCAGGAGCGTCACCTCGGTGACACCGCGGGTGACCAGCCCCG
>JAYTEN010000158.1:0-8757 GCA_043735145.1 Gemmatimonadota bacterium
CATCGGGTCGGGTTCCACGACGCGCGACAGCTCGGGCCGGGCGGCGAAGCCGAACTGCGTCACCGTCGGGCCGTAGATCTCGACCACCGGGGTGCCCACGGCGCTGGCGAGGTGCACCGGCGCGGAGTCGTTGGATACCAGCACCTTGGCGCGGCGGATCAGCTCGCCGCTCTGGAGCATCGTCAGGCGACCGGTGCCGTCGGCCAGCACGGCATTGCCGAGTGCGGTCCGGATCGCGCGGGCATCGGCGCGGTCTCCGGGCCCGCCCACGATGGCGAGCGCGGTGTCCCCGGCCAGGGCGCGCGCCAGCTCGGGATAGTAGGGCCAGCGCTTGGTCGCCCATGCCGCGCCCGGCGCGAGGGCGACAAAATCACCCTCGATCCCGGACTCGGCCAGCAGTGCGTCCACCGCGGCGCGGTCACCGGCCGAGGGAAAGATCTCTGGTTCGCGCCGCTCCGGGGCGCCGTCGGCGAGGCGGAGCAGCTTCTCGATGTGGTGCGGCTCGCCCACGTCCATCACCGCATGGGTGTAGAAACGATGTCCCGCGGCGCCGCGGAAGCCGATGCGCCGCGGGATGCGCGCCACCAGCGCGAGCAGTCCCGAGCGGACACTTCCCTGGGCCATATAGGCGGTCGCGTACTTCCGGGCGCGCAGCTTCTGCGCCATCCGCCAGAAGCCCCCCAGCCCCTGGTCCTTCCCCTGCTTGTCGAAGACAATGATGTCGCGGATGTGCGGATTGTTCGACAGGACGTTCGCGCCGGCGGGAATGACGAGCACGTCCACCGGTGCGCCCAGGCGCTCGGCGGCGCGGCGGATCAGCGGCGTGCTGAGGATGACATCGCCGGGATAGGCGGTCTGGATGACGAGGCCACGATTCTGCGACCGGCTCAGGCGCGCCGCGCGCTCGGTGGCCCGGACGTCGGCCTCGGGCGACGCGACGCTGGCCGTCTCGGTGCTGGGCCGGGGCGGGGCGGCGACGCCGCCGGGCCGCTGCGGACCGGTCACTCGACCTTCAGCACCGCGAGGAAGGCTTCCTGGGGGATCTCGACCGATCCCACCTGCTTCATCCGCTTCTTGCCGGCCTTCTGCTTCTCCAGGAGCTTGCGCTTGCGCGACACGTCGCCGCCGTAACACTTCGCCAGGACATCCTTCCGGAGCGCCGAGACGGTTTCGCGGGCGATGATCTGGGAGCCGATGGCGGCCTGGATCGCGACCGCGAAGAGCTGCCGCGGAATCAGCTCGCGCAGCTTGCTGGCGAGCTTGCGCCCCCACTCGTAGGCCTTGTCCTCGTGGAGGATCACGCTGA
Source organism: Gemmatimonadota bacterium (assembly GCA_043735145.1). Lineage (GTDB taxonomy): Bacteria > Gemmatimonadota > Gemmatimonadetes > Gemmatimonadales > JACORV01 > DASXPG01. Next base: position 1,307 of record JAYTEN010000158.1, read on the forward strand.
AGGCGTCGATGGCATCGCCGTTGATCAGCATGTCCAGCTTCACCAGGTCGTTGACGCGGTAGCCGATCAGCTCGTAGTCCAGCGAGGCGTACCCGCGCGACACCGTTTTCAGCTTGTCGTAGAAGTCGAGGATGATCTCGGCGAGCGGGAATTCCCAGTCGAGCTCGACCCGCGTGGTGTCGAGGTACTTCATGCCCAGGTACACGCCGCGCCGCTCCTGGCCGAGCTTCATCAGGCCGCCGATGTAATCCGCGGGACTGAGGATGCGGGCCTTCACGTACGGCTCCTCGATGCGGTCCACCTCGGAGCCCACCGGCATCTTCGACGGGTTCTCGACGATCACTTTGGAGCCGTCGGTGAGGTAGACGTCGTACTCGACGTTAGGCACCGTGGTCACCAGGTTGATGCCGAACTCGCGCGTCAGCCGCTCCTGCACGATCTCCATGTGCAGCAGTCCGAGAAAGCCGGTGCGGAAGCCGAAGCCGAGGGCGACCGAGGTCTCGGGCTCGTAATGCAGCGACGCGTCGTTCAGCTTGAGTTTGGCGAGGGCGTCGCGCAGGTCCTCGTACTGGTCGGTCGCGGTGGGGTAGAGGCCCGCGAAGACCATCGACTTGGCGTCGCGATAGCCGGGCAGGTTCTCGGCCGCCCGGTTGTCGGCGTCGAGGATGGTGTCGCCCGAGCGGGTGTCGGCGACCTCGCGGAAATTGCCGATCAGGTAGCCGACTTCGCCGGCCGTCAGCACCTCCGCCGGCTGGTGGCCGAGCTGGAGGATGCCGACTTCGGCGACGTCGTAGACCCCTTCGTGCGAGCCCATGGTGATGTGCATGCCGGCGCGCACTTCGCCGTCCACCACCCGGATCGACGGGATCGCGCCCCGGTAGCGGTCGTAATAGCTGTCGAAGATCAGCGCGCGCAGCGGCGCGTCGGGATTGCCGCGCGGGGGCGGCACGCGCGCGACGACGGCCTCGAGCAGCTCGGGGATGCCTTTGCCTTCCTTGGCCGAGACGAGGAGGATGTCGTCGGGATCGGCTCCGATCAGCTCCTGGATTTCGGCCTTGCGGCGGTCGGGCTCGGCGCCGGGCAGGTCGATCTTGTTGAGGACGGGGATGATCTCCAGGCCGGCGTCGAGCGCCAGGAAGAGATTCGACAGCGTCTGCGCCTGGATCCCCTGCGACGCATCCACCACCAGGATCGCGCCTTCGCAGGCGGCGAGGGAACGGCTCACCTCATAGGTGAAATCGACGTGGCCGGGCGTGTCGATGAGGTTGAGTTCGTACTCCTGGCCGCCCGGCGAGGTGTACTTCATCCGCACGGCATTGAGCTTGATGGTGATGCCGCGCTCGCGCTCCAGGTCCATGGTGTCGAGGACCTGCGCGCGCATCTCCCGGCGCGTGAGCGTCCCCGTCGCCTCGATGAGGCGGTCGGCGAGGGTGCTCTTGCCGTGGTCGATGTGGGCCACGATGCAGAAGTTGCGAATACGGGAAGCGTCCACAGCCCAGAAATATACTCGGTAGCGAGTCGCCAAGTCGCCAAGTCGCCAGGACGCCTGGTCCAGGCATTCTAGGGGTCGGCGGGCTCGGCAAAGGGAAACAGCACCTCCCGGTAGGTCGCGAACAGGGCGGGCGGGGCTGGGACTTTGCGCTCTTCCAGCAGGGACCTCAGCATGAGCGCGTTGGCCGCGCCCTTCCCCTCGAAGTGGTTGTTGGCCACCACGTAGACGTCCTTCACGCCCTCCGCCGAGGCCACCTTCCGGATCCGGTCGACCCAGGGCTTCAGCTCGGCTGCCGTATAGAGGTAGTCGTACCGCGCCGAGACCGACGCCCGCTCCTCGAACCAGGTGTCGTAGCGCCGGCCGTGCAGGCGGACGTACCCGGTGTCGCTGGTGACACCGGCTGTCGCGCCTAACGACTCGCCGATCACCGGCTGGTCGATATTGCAGAAGCCCAGGCCGAGGCGCTGGAGCGTGAGCGCATGCTCGTGCTTCGCCCAGGCGCCGTGCCGCAGCTCGACGACGACGGGCCAGCCGGCGAAGTCCTCCGCCAGACGGGCCAGGAGCTCGAGGCCGGAAGCCGAAGGCCTGAACGACCACGGGAACTGGGCGAGGATCGCGCCCAGCAGGGTGTGCTCCCGCAGCACCGCGAGCCCCTCCTGGACTGCGCGCACGTCGTCCCGCGTCCAGGCGCTGTCCGGTCCCCCCGTCCCCCCGTCCCCCCGCCCCCCCTCGCGGCGCCCGGGTCGCCGCTCACCGTGCGTGAACAGCTGCCACAACTTGGCGGTGAACCGGAACCTGTCGTTATGTGCGACGCGCTGCACCCACGACGCATAGTTGCGCGGGGGCTGGGGCGCGTAGAAGGACGCGTTGATCTCGATGGTGTCGTAGTAGGAGGCGAGAAAGGCGAGGACGTCGAACTTCTTCGGCCGGTCCGCCGGATAGACGTGCCCGGGATAGTCTGGGTACGTCCATCCGGCGGGGCCGAACCGGATCACGGCGTCGCCGGTTCCACGATGGTGCGGCGGCTCTCGGGATTCCACTGCGGCCGGTCGGTGGCGTTGGCCACGTCGAGGCCGAGGTAGAAGACCATCTGCACGATGCGCGCGGCCTTCTCGGCATCGATCTTCTCGACCGAGTCGGTCGCCCGGTGATAGTCGGGGTGGGTGCCGTTGAAGAAGAAGAGGATCGGCACGCCCTTGCGCGCGAAATTGTAGTGGTCCGACCGGAAGTAGAAGCGCTGGTCGGGCCAGATGTCGTCCACCAGCTGCATGTGCAGCTCCGGGTGCGCCTGCGTGACGCGGTTCGCGGAGACGCCGAGGGTGCTGTGCTCCTTGCCGATCACGGCGATGGTGTCGCGCCAGCCGATGTGGTTGTCGTTGTAGCGGCCGATCATGTCCATGTTCAGGTCGGCGACGGTGCCGGCCAGCGGGAGTGTGGGGTGCTCCGAGTAATACTGCGAGCCCCAGAGCCCGCGCTCTTCACCCGACACCGTCATGAAGACGAGCGAGCGGCGGGGGCGCGGATTCATCTGGCTGAAGGCATGCGCCAGCATCACGACGCCGGTGGTGCCTGACGCGTCGTCGTCGGCGCCATTGCAGATGGAGTCGGCGCCGGTGGCCGAGCAGCCGTTGCCCATGCCGACCGCGCCGACGTGGTCCATATGCCCGGTGAAGAACACGTATTCGGCCTTCAGCGTCGGGTCGCTGCCCTCGAGGATGCCGATCACGTTCGGTGCGCTCGCCTCATCCATCGTGATGCGCCGGACGCTGGCCGCGCCGGTGAATCCCTGGAGCGCGCGGACGCCGCCGGCGTCCCCGGCACGCAGGTCGGCGAAGTTCTCGCCCGCGGCCTGGAGCACGCCCATCGCCGACGAGTCACGGACCAGGAAGACGGGGATCGGGAGCGAGCCTCCGGTGGCCGACCCGCCGACCAGCGCAAGGCTCGGCGCGCGCGCGTTGCGGGTGAAGAAGCTCCAACGCTGGCCGGCGTCGGCCACCAGGACCCAGGCCCGCGCGCCCGCGGCGGCGGCCTTCTGGACCAGCGGCGCGAGAGCGTTGAGGCGCGCGAAGGAGCCGATGTGGAGGATCGTCGCGCCGCGCAGGTTGGCGTCGCCAAAGGGATGCGCGGTGTCGGCCGGCGTGCCGTAGACCAGGACCAGCGGTCCTTCGATGTTGCCCTCGGGCACCTCGCCGCCGAGGAGCACGGCGTCCTTCCCGATGAGCCAGTGTCCGTGCGCGCCGCGACCCATCGCCATGACGAACGACGTGGTGTCGATCATGGAGCGGCGGATGTGGTAGCGCTGGATATATGTGCCGCTGTCGCCGCCCGGTTGCAGGCCGAAGCTGCGGAACTGCGCCGCGATGTACTGGGCTGTTTCCTCGAGCTCGGGGCTGGGCGTGCCGCGGCCGCGCATCGAATCGTCGGCGATCACGCCGATCCGCGCGCGATAGTCGGCTTCGGTGATGGTGGCGATCGCGGCGGCCTGGCCGCGGCGACCCTGGGCTGCCAGGGGAGAGGCGAGCAGGGCGGCTGTTGCAAGAACGGCAATCGAAGTTCGCATCGGGGTCCCGGTGAGAGAGAGTCGCCTAGTCGCCTAGTCGCCTAGTCGCCTGGTTCCTTCAATTGGCGACTTGGCGACTTGGCGACTTGAAAACCTACCCAGTCCCGGAGAAATCCGCCGCCTAGTTGCGGCGGCGACCGCCTCCGCTCGACGCGGGCGGGCTCGACTGAGGCTGCGACTGTGGCGCGGGCCGCGACTCGGGCTGGCGCTGCTGCGGTTGCGGCCGCGATTCGGGCTGCCGCTCGGGTTGGCGTTCGGGCGCCCGCTCGGGACGCGCGGCCGGCTGGTTTTCCGGGGCGCGCTGCGGCCGGCTTTCCGGCGCGGGCTGGGGCCGGCTCTCGGGCGCGGGCCGGTTGTCGGGCGCGCGGGGCTCGGGTGCCGGCCGGGCGGGGCGATCCTGCGCCGGGCGGCGTTCGGTCTCGGGCCGGTCCGCCGGGGGCTTGCTGACCTCGATCGGTGCGGCACGCGACACCGGCGTGTTGTCGGGCCGGGGGGGACGGGCCTGCTCCCCGGGGCGCCCCGACTCGGCCGGCCGGCGATACACCGGCGTGTCGCCGGCGGGCGCGGGCCGCGCTCCATCGTTAGGCGTGGTCTCGGTACCGCGGCGGCCGCCCTGGGGCTGGCCGGCGCGGTCGGGCCGGTCGGGGCGCGGCACGATCTCGATGCCGGGCTGGGCATCGGTGCGGCGGCGGCCGCCGGCGTCCACGGGCACCGGGCTGGGCGACGCATTGCCGCCGTTGTCGGAGGCGCCGTCGGCGCGGCGGCGGCCGTCGGCCCCGCCACCCACCGCTCCGGGCACCGCGCCATCGCCGCCGGCGGTGCGCCCGTCGCGGGGCGATTCGGCTTCACCGGCGCCGCGGCGGCCGGTGCCGCGCGGGGCGGGCACGCTGCCGATGCCGCCGATGTCGGTGCCGCGCACGCCGCGGTCGTCGGCCACCCGGCGCCCGCCTCCGGCACCGGCGGTGGCGATGGGGGTCGAGCGGCGATCGCGATAGTCGATGCCGGGCGCCGCGTTCTCACGATTCTTGAAGACGTAACGCGACCCGCCGGGCGACGAGTAGACGACGCGCGTGCCGCCGTAGTACCGCGTGGGGTACCAGTAGCTCGGGTAGTAGTAATAGGGATCGTTCCACACCACCAGCGTGAAGCGGCGGCACCACGCCTGGTACGGATCCCAGTACGTGAAGGGCATGTACGTGTGGCAGTCGTAGCAGACGAAGCGCGGATAGTTGTAGCGCTGCTCCACGTAGTAGGGGAGCAGGTGGGTATCATAGTCGCCGTAGCCTTCGGGCAGCAGGCGCCCCGAGAGTTCCTCGAGTGAGCTCAGCGGATCGCCATGGATCCGGCCGTCACCGATGCTGTGCAGGTCCCAGCGGCCGTCGCCGAAGATCGCGTCGTAATTGAAGGGCGCGGTTGACGCGACGCCGAAGATGTAGCCGACGCCGGCGTAGTCGTCCACGTAGAATGCGGTACCCTGGCCCGAACCCGAAACCGTATAGGTCGCGCCGCCGTACCCGTAGTTCTCATCGTCAGGGTCGCGGGGGAACAGCACCTTCACGCGGCCGTCGGTATCCACGCGGAAAATCGTGACGTAGGCGTCGCGTTCGGTGCGGTAGAAGACCCGCACCCGCTCCCCGCGCCGCATCAGGTCGTCGCCGCTGGTCCAGATGCGGATGCCGGGCGTGCGCCGACCCTCGGTGCGTGGCGCGTGGTGCGTGGTGCGCGGTAACACCGCGGGATGCGGGCGCGGTTCATCGGCGCCCAAGCCCGCAGCGGTTCCGGCAATCAGGGTGAGAGTCAGCATCGAGCGCAGCATGGAAAGCTCCTTAGTGGGCCTGATGCGGAGCGGGAGTGCTTTGCCTGCGCACTACGCACTACGCACTACGCACTACGCACTCTAGAGGCATAGACCATGCCGCCCGGCGGGACCGTTCCAAGCCGCTGATTTTCAAGGACTTGGCTTCAATCTGCCCGGGTGTCTAAGTTTGCTCATGTCCTGTTTGGGGGACAACAATGGCCTCTGACCGCTCCGGTCGTCTCGACCTGCTCGATCCCCGCGAGGTTGCCAGCCTCGGGGGGATCGAGGTCGTGGCACGCGGGGTGGTCGAGGGCTTCCTCGCCGGCCTGCACCGCTCGCCCTTCCGCGGCTTCTCGGTGGAATTCGCCGAGCACCGTCCCTATCAGCCGGGCGACGAGCCGCGCTATCTCGACTGGAAAGTCCTGGGCAAGCGCGACCGCCTCTACGTGAAGCAGTACGAAGAAGAGACCAACCTGCGGGCGACTGTGGTGCTCGACGTCTCGCGGTCGATGGGCTGGGTCGGCGACGCCGAGCGCACGCTGAGCAAGTTCGACTACGCGACGCGGCTCGCGGCGGCGATCGCCCTGATACTCGTCAGGCAGCGCGACGCCACCGGGCTCATCGCCTACGACGAGACGGTGCGGGCCATCGTGCCGCCGCGCGCCCGCCATGGCCAGTGGCCGCTGCTGACGCACACCCTGGGCGAGCTGAAGCCGTCGGGCCGCACCGCCGCCGAGCTGGCGCTCCCGCGCGTGGTCGAGCTCCTCAAGCGCCGCGGGATGGTGATCCTGATCTCGGACCTGCTGGTCGATCGCGAGCGCTCCCTCCAGGCGATGCGGTACCTGCGCCACCGCGGTCACCAGGTGACCGTCTTCCACGTGATGGATCCCGCCGAGCAGGATCTCCAGGGGCCGGCCGAAGCGCGGTACGTGGACCCCGAGACCGGTGACAGCGTGGTAGCGAGCGCGGCGGACCTGCGCCGTGCCTATCGCACGACCGTGGCCGGCGTAGTGGCGGCGTGGCGCCACGCCTGCCGCACCAGCGGCATCGCGTATCATCACGTGCTGACCGACATGCCCTTCGGCCATGCGCTGCGCCGCTCGGCCGATGCGCGGGCGCGGGCGGGATGACCGGGAACCGGGGACCGGGAACCGGGGACCGGACCTGCGGGACTTTGGGACGGCGGGACGGCGGGACGGCAACGACGCCTCCCGGCAGAGGAGACTGATGTTCTTCCTCTCTCCCCTGGCATTGATCGGTCTGATTGCGGCGGCGGTGCCGCCGCTGCTGCACCTCTTCCAGCGCCGCGAGCCGCCGGTGGTCGAGTTCCCGGCGCTGCGCTACCTCCAGGAGACCCAGCGCGACGCGCAGCGCACCGTGCGCCTCCAGCATCTGCTGCTGATGCTGCTGCGGATGCTCGCCGTGATCCTCATCGTCCTGGCGGCGGCGCGGCCGGTGGTGCCCGGCGGCGTCGCCGCGCACCACGAGCCCACGGCGCTGGTCCTCGTCTTCGACCACTCGCTCAGCGCCGGCGCGGTGCCGGGCGGCACCCGCGTCCTCGACGATCTCGCCGCGCGGGCGCGCGAGACGCTGCGCGACGC
>JAYTEN010000159.1:0-9038 GCA_043735145.1 Gemmatimonadota bacterium
GGCGACGTGGATGACGTTGGCCTCGCGCATCCGGCCCTGGAGCTCGAAGAACCGGTTCGCGGCCTGGTCGCGCGCCGCGGTGGTCAGCAGCAGCGACAGGAAGCCGGTCCACTCGCGCCGGTCGATCCCCGCCTCGCCGCGCACCACGCCGATGCCGATGCTGCGCAGCACCGACAGCACGTGCGAGAACGACGCGTAGTTGTCGAGGTCGAGGCGCAGGCGCGTCGAGTTCACGAAGATGAATTCGCCGGTGACCCGGACCTCGAGTTCCTGTTCCTGCGAGATGATCTGGTCGGCCGTGACCACCAGGTCGTCGAGCGCCTTCTGCACCACGGGATTCTCGAGCGGGTAGAGCTTGAGCGAGCGCAGCGCCGTGTAGAGGTGCACCAGGAACTCGCGCCCCGCGACGCGCAGGTACGCATCGGACGTCTGCATGCCCCCGACGTTGCTGGCGCGCGGCAGCTCGGGACCGCTCACGCCGGCATCTCCCCCGCGCGGAACATCGACGACGCGCGGTCGCCGCGCAGCGCGCGGTTCACCGCGTTCCGGACCAGCGGCTCCTTGTCCTGCGACGCTTTCTGGAGGCTGTCGCGCGCCTTCTGCGAGGCGATGCGGCCCAGTGCCATCGCGGCGCAGGCGCGGGTTTCGGGATCTTCCTTCTTCTTCAGGAAGCCGCCGCTGTTGAGGATGCCGTCCAGCATCTCGACGCCGGACTCGCCCACCAGCGACCCGTAGGCCTCGAAGAACGCCATTTTCTCGGTGAGGTCGGCCTGCCGCATCGACTTCCCGGTCACCACCGCGGTGATCCGGGGGAGCGCCGAGCGCGACTTGTGCTGCGCCACCACCCGGACCGACGCGATGCGGACCTCGCGGTCGGTGTCGTCGAGACCCTTCTCCAGTCCCTGGATCGCGGCCGGCGAGGCGATCTCGGCCAGCGCGGCCACGACCGCGGCGCGCACCAGCGGCTCCGCGTGCGTCATCGTCTGGGCCAGCGCGGGCACCGCGGGCGCGAGCTTCAGCTTGCCCGCCACGCGCACCGCCGCGATCACCGCATTGGGGTCCGTGGCCTGGAGCGCCGCCACCACCACGCCGGCGTTCGACGACGCGAGCCGCTGCACCGCGGCCTCGACCACGTCGCGCACCCGCGCGTTGGTCAGGCGCGGCAGCCAGGAAAAGAGCGTCGGCAGCGCCTCGGGCCGCATCTCGCCGAAGAGCTCGCCCAGCTCCTCGGGCGCGGTGTGCACCGCCGCTTCGTCGATCGACTGGAGCAGCTGGGACAGGGACTGCTCTTCGGAGAGGCGCGCCGGCAGCTTCGCCAGCGCCTCGCGCTGCTCTGGCAGCAACTCGCGCGCGCGTTGCGTCACCGCCCGGCATTCGCGCAGCACATAGGCGACCGACGCGAAGTCGGAGGCGCCGAGAAGGTACGGGATGAAGCTCTCGAGAATGGCGATGAGCTCGGTCCGGACCGTCGCGTAGGGCTGGAGCTCCATCACGTCGAAGAGCATCGCCAGGACGTTGCGGCGGATGTCCTGCGAGTACTCCTCCGTCACCGCCGCGCGGAGGAACTCGATCTCGCGCTCATCGAGGAAGTACAGCGTGGTGTCGAAGTCCTCGGTCTTGACGATGCCTTCGCGGCTGCGCTGTGGCTCCTCCTCCGACTCTTCCTCGGCGGCGGTCACAACCACACCCGCGACCTGCTTCTGGTGGTCGCCGACCTCGCCGGCGACGCCGGCGCGCACCGCCGTGGCCGGCGTCGACGGCGCCTTCACGTCGCCCGCGGTCGGCAGCGCGGCCATCCCCTCGGTGACCAGCTCCTGGAACAGATACTGCACCAGCTGGAAGTCCTTCTCCCACAGCAGCGTCAACAGGTCGTCGTTGTCCTCGGCCTGGAGCGCGCGGGCGCGCTGCACCACGTCCAGCACCCCGAGAATCTCGGCCTGTTCCACGCCCTTGAGGAAGGTGATCTGGCGGACGCCGTCCTTGAAGAAGACCCAGGAGAAGGATTCGTTGCGGCTCGCCTGCGAATAGACGACGTTCCCCTCCCAGCGCATCTCGGTCTCGCCGACGTCGAGGATGAGGTCGTCGGTCGCTTCCCAGATCCGCGTGAACGCGCCCTGGAGATTCTCCAGTGATTTCTGGTAGACGGGATTGTTCGGCAGGTACAGCTGATGGGCGCGCAGCGCCTTGCCGAGGAACTGCATGAGCTCCTCGACCTGCGCCGGCGGGAGGGCCGGCTCGTCGGGTTGCTGGCCCAGACCTTCGGTCACGCTCCCTCGCGCGCGGCCACGGCGGCGACGTCCTTGTCGCCACGACCGCTCAGGTTCACCACGATGGTCTTGCCCGCACGCCACTCCCGCCACCCGTCCCCCGCCTCGAGAAACGCGATGGCGTGCGCGGATTCCAGGGCCGGGATGATGCCCTCGAGCCGCGCCAGCCGCGCGAAGGCGGCGAGCGCGTCGTCATCGGTCACCGCGACATAGCGGGCGCGGCCCGAGTCCTTCAGCGCGGCGTGCTCCGGCCCCACGCCCGGATAATCAAGACCCGCCGAGACCGAGTGGGCTTCGGCGATCTGCCCGTCGGCATCCTGGAGTAGGTAGCTGTACGCGCCATGCAGCACGCCCGGACGCCCCCGGGACAATGACGCCGCCTGGCGATGGGTCTCGAGTCCTTCGCCCGCGGCTTCCACCCCTATCAACTCCACCGCCGCATCGTCGACGAACGGATGAAAAATGCCGATCGCGTTCGAGCCCCCGCCCACGCACGCGACGACGGCGTCGGGGAGCCGCCCGAGGCGCTCGAGGCACTGGGCTCGCGCTTCACGGCCGATCACGGTTTGCAGGTCGCGCACCAGCCTCGGATAGGGATCGGGACCGACCACGGACCCGATAATATAGTGCGTCGTGGGGGCGTTGGTGACCCAGTCCCGGATGGCCTCGTTGGTCGCATCCTTCAAGGTCCGGGTCCCCGACCGTACCGGGACGACACTCGCGCCTAACAGGCGCATGCGGAAGACGTTCAGCGCCTGACGGCGCATGTCCTCCTCGCCCATGTAGACCACGCATTCGAGGTCGAACCGGGCGCAGACGGTGGCCGTCGCGACCCCGTGCTGCCCCGCCCCGGTTTCGGCGATGATGCGCCGCTTTCCCATGCGCCGCGCCAGCAGCACCTGGCCCAGCGCGTTGTTGATCTTGTGGGCACCGGTATGGTTGAGGTCCTCGCGCTTCAGCAGCACCCGGCACCCGGCCTGGGCGGACAGGCGCGGCGCCTCCGACAGGGGCGTCGGCCGGCCGACGTAATTCTTGAGCAGGCCCTCGAGCTCCTCCGTAAACGCCGAGTCGCCGGCGCACTCCCCCCACGCCAGGGTGAGCTCGTCGAGGGCCGCAATCAGCGTCTCGGGCACATAACGACCGCCGTAAGCGCCAAACCGTCCGGTCCGAACCTCATTCACCTCATTCACCTCATTCACCTCATTCACCTTCTTCACCTTCTTCACCTTCTTCACCTTCTTCACCTTCTTGCCATCCTGCCGACCCCAACGAGCGCCTTCACCGCCTCCGCCGGGCGCTCGGCACCCGCCACCGCCGTCCCGATCAGCACGGCGTCGGCCCCATATCCCGCGACGCGCTCCACGTCGGCGCGGGTCCGGAGGCCGCTTTCCGCGACAGCGATCACGCCCTTCGGAATCCCCGGCAGCAGCGCCTCGTGCAGCGAAGGATCCATCACCAGCGTTTCCAGATCGCGCGCATTCACGCCGACGGCGGTCGGCGCGCAGTTCAGCGCGGCCTCCAGCTCCGCCTCGGCGTGGATCTCGACCAGCGTCGCCAGGCCGATGTCGTGGGCCAACGATGCCAGTTCCCGCAGTCGCGGGGCGGTGAGCGCGCGCACGATCAGCAGGATGGCCGAGGCGCCGGACCCGCGCGCCTCGTAGACCTGCACGGGGTCGATGATGAAGTCTTTTCGCAACGTCGGCAGACCGATCTCGTGGGATATCGCGGCCAGGTCGCCCAGGCTGCCGCCAAAATGATCCGGCTCGGTAAGGACGGATATCGCCGCGGCGTAGCCCTGCTCGTAGGCCCGGGCGAGGCTGAGGGCCGACATGTCCTCCCGAATCGCCCCGGCGGAGGGCGAGCGCCGCTTCGATTCGGCGATGATGCCGACGTCGGCGGCGCGAAACGCCCGGGCAAACGACGGTGCCGGCCCTTGCTGCCGGGCCGCTGCCTTCCACTCGGAAAGCCTCGGCGCGGCGTCCGCCACGCGGATCGCCGTGGCGGACAGGATGGAAGCCAGCACCCCGGTTTCTTGCATTTCGGCTTTCATTCGGTTAGCGTTTCGGCATATCTTCGGGACCAGAATACTAATGCCACCCGGGTGAGCCATGTCATTGACCAAACGGCAGCGCCAGATCCTCGACTACCTCACCGGCTACATCAACCGGAAGGGGTACGCGCCCAGTTTCGAGGAGATTGCCGAAAAAATGGGCTATGCCTCCCTCGCCACGGTCCACGAGCATCTTACCAATCTCGAAGAAAAAGGCGTCATCCGCCGGTCCTATAATGCCAGTCGCGGCCTCGAGGTCATCAGCCAGGCGCGCCAGCCCGGTGTGACCATGGTTCCCATGCTCGGCACCGTCGCCGCCGGCATGCCCATCGAAGCCATCGAAACCGACGAGATGATGGCGTTGCCCGACGAGATGCTGCCCGCCGCCGGCCAGAGCTACGTGCTGAAGGTGCGCGGCAGCTCGATGGTGGATGAGCACATCGCCGACGGCGATTTCATCGTGGTCCACAGCCGGTCGTCGGCCCGCAACGGCGAGACCGTCGTCGCGCTGGTTGGCGGCTCGCACGCCACCGTCAAGAAGCTCTACCGGGAAAAAGACGGCCGGGTCCGACTCCAGCCTGCCAACAGCACCATGAGTCCCATCTACGTCAACGAATCCGACGTCCAGGTGCAGGGGGTCGTTGTCGGAGTCATTCGAAAATACTGACGTCGAAGCGTCGAAGCGTAAACAGTTTTCGTTTCGACGCTTTGACGCTTTGACGCTTAGACGTTTGGACGGTTTGACTCCCGCACCAGGCTCTCCAGCACATCCATCCCCGCCCCGCTGTCGATCGCTTCGCCCGCCTTCGCCACCGCGTCGGCCCAGTCCCTGGCGATGCCCGCCACTACGAGCGCCGCGGACGCATTCAGCACCACGGCGGTGCGACGGGCACCCCGTTCCTCTCCACTCAGGATATCCCGGGTGGCCTGCGCGTTGTCGGCGGGCGTTCCGCCGGCGAGCGACTCTGGAGTTCCGCCCACCAGTCCGTAATCGTCCGGGTCCAGAATCCACTGGCTGACCGAGCCCGGGCTCACTTCCCAGACGTCGGTCGGGCCCGTCGGGGCGATCTCATCCATCCCCACGCGCGCGTGGACGACGAGGGCCCAGTCGCAATCGAGGTCCGCGAGCGCGTCCGCGATGAGCCGTGCCCGCGCAGCATCCGCCACCCCCACGACCTGGCGGCGCACGCCGGCCGGATTGGCGAGCGGACCCAGCATGTTCATGATCGTCCCGACCGCCAGCTCGCGGCGAATCGGGCCGACGTGCCGCATGGCGGGATGAAACAGGGGCGCGAAGAGAAAAGTCATGCGGCAGCGCGCCAGCAGATCTGCGGCCGCATCCGGGGTCTGGGGCACGCGCATGCCGAGCGCCTCGAGCACGTCGGCGCTGCCGGATTGCGAGGTGAAGGAGCGATTGCCGTGCTTGGCAACGCTTGCCCCCGCGCCCGCCGCCACGAACGCCGCGGCCGTGGAAATATTGAAAGTGGTCACCCGGCCGCCCCCGGTGCCGCAGGTATCGATCAGGTGGCCGTCCCCGTGGACCGGCATCTTCTGCATCGCACCGCGCAGGGCCCGCACCGCGCCGACGACTTCCGGTGCGGTTTCTCCCTTTGCCCGCAACCCCATGAGCACGGCCGCTATCTGGACGGCAGATGCCTCGCCGCGCATGACCTGCGCGAATGCCTCCTCCGCTTCAGCAGCGGTGAGGTCTCGGCGCTCGGCCAAGGTCTGAATGGCGGCGGAAACGGCGTCGGGAGCGGACATGGGATCGGGATGGTCACGTTAGCCGCACCGATCGCGCTTTGTCAAATGCCACAACGACTTGCACGCTTGAAAAGACCTCATTTCTCGGCTACTTTTTGGCGGTGACGGCGACGCATCCCCTGGCTCTGGTCTTGCATTACGACGGGGGCGCGTTTGCCGGCTGGCAGCGGCAGAAGTCGGATCGCACCGTACAGGCAGAGCTGGAGACCGCGCTGGAGCGGCTGACCGGCTCGAGGCTTCCCGTCACCGGCGCCGGCCGGACCGATGCCGGAGTCCACGCGGTGGGCCAGGTGGCGGCCGCGGAGGTGCCCGACAAGTGGCAGCCGGCCGACATGGTACGCGCACTGAATGCCCTGCTCCCTCCCGATGTGTGGGTGGCGTCCGCATGCCGGATGCGGCCGGGCTTCAATCCGCGCCGCGACGCCATCGAGCGTACCTACTGCTACCGACTCGGCCTCGATGCCGCCGCGCGCTCGCCCTTCCGGCGCGGGCGCGAATGGGCGCTGAGCCCGCCGCTCGATGCCGCACTCCTGGCCCTGGCGGCACACGCCATCAGCGGCGAGCACGGTTTCCAGGCGCTGTCCGCGGTCGGGCAGGAGAAACCGCACTACCGCTGCGTCGTTCATGAAGCGATCTGGCAGAGCCGCGAAGACGCCGACGGGTTCGAGTTCTGGATCACCGCCGACCGGTTCCTGCATCACATGGTGCGATTCCTGGTTGGACTGATGGTGGATGTCGGCCGCGGCAAGCGGGCGCTGGCTGATGTTGCCGGCCTGCTCGACCGGGTGGATAACCAGGCGGCGTCGCCGCCGGCGCCGGCGCACGGGCTCTTTCTGGTCAATGTGAGATATCCGAGGGAGTGCTACTCCGAATGAGAGTCGGGACGTGGGGACGTGGGGAAGTCGGGAAGGGGCGCCGGCGGATGATTCGCTACGCGCTGGCGCTGGCCCTTACTTCCCCACTTCCCCACTTCCCCACTTCCCCACTGCTCGCGCAGCGAGCCGATCCCATCGGCGCACAACGGCGGACCGTAATCGGCACCGCCGCCGCGCGCATCGCGCCGTCGGTCGTGAACGTCAACGTCACCCGGCGCGAGCGCGCCATGCCCCGCAACATCTTCGAGCAGATGTACGGCTCGCGCGGCCTTCAGCAGGTCGAGGGCCTCGGCACCGGATTCCTGGTCTCGGCCGACGGGCTGATCATCACCAACCAGCACGTCACGGCCGGCGCCGACACCATCATCGTCACGCTGCGCGATGGCCGTGAGTTCCCCGCCCGGCTCCTGGGCGAAGACGACCGGACTGACATCGCCGTCATCAAGATCGATGCGGCGGGCCTGCCGACATCACCCCTCGGCCGCAGCCGCGCGCTCCAGATCGGCGACTGGCTCATCGCCGTCGGCAATCCGTACGGTTTCGTGCTCGGCAATACCGAGCCGAGCGTCACGGCCGGGGTCGTGAGCGCGCTGAATCGCGACATCCTGCCCGGCGGTGACCAGGCCAGCATCTACGTGGACATGATCCAGACCGACGCCGCCATCAACCCCGGCAACTCGGGCGGCCCGCTCGTCAATGCCGACGGCGAAGTCATCGGCGTGAACACCTTCATTCTCTCGCAGTCGGGCGGCAGCGTCGGCCTGGGCTTCGCGATCCCGATCGAGCGCGCCCTGCGCGTCGCCCGCGACATCCAGGCCAACGGACGGGTGCGCCGCGGATGGGTCGGCGTCGAGGTGGCGGGCGCGTCGCCCGGCACGTCGAGCTGGCGCCACCAGAACGCGCTCCAGGTCACCCGCGTCGCGGCTGACGGTCCCGGCGATCGCGCCGGCGTGCGCAGCGGCGACCAGATCGACCGCATCAACGGCACGCCGGTACGCAACTTCCTCGCGTGGGAAAAAACGCTCCTCGACCTCGCCCCGGGCGAGCTGATCGAGATCTCCGTGCGCCGTGGCGGCACCGCGCAGGACGTCACGCTGCGCGCCACCGACCTTCCCTCCGCCAACGCGGAGCGGGTGAATGTGCGCGACCTCGCGCTGATTACCGTGACCGCCGCGATCCAGGCCGAGCGCCGGCTCGCCGCGGGCCGCGGCGCGCTGGTGGTGCAGGCCGGACCCTCGTGGCAACGCACCCTGGGCCTCCAGGCGGGCGATGTGATCGTGCAGATCAACAACTACGCCATCGCGCAGGCCGAGCAGGTCGGGCAGGTCATCGACTACCTGCGCGGCAAGTCGGGGATGCGCTTCTTCTTCGTGCGGGGGGACCAGGTGATGCAGGCCGACATGTGGGGAGCGCCATGACCGGGGACCGGGGACCGGGGACCGGGGACCGGACCAGATACGTCTCGCCCCTCAACACTCGTTATGCATCCCTGCCGATGCAGGAGTTGTTCGGCGACCAGAACCGGATCGGCCTGTGGCGCCGGCTCTGGGTGGCGCTGGCCGAGGCCGAGCGCGAGGTCGGCATCGCGATCCCCGAAGCCGCCATCGCCGAGATGAAGCAGTCGGTGGATACCATCGACTTCGACAAGGCCGCGGCCTTCGAGGGGCGCTTCCGCCACGACGTGATGGCGCATGTCCACACCTTCGGCGAGCAGGCGCCGGCGGCCCGGCCCTTCATCCACCTGGGCGCCACCTCGGCGTATGTGACCGACAACGCCGACCTCATCCTGCTGCGGGATGCGCTCAAGCTGGTGCGGGCGCGCCTGGGCGGCGTGCTGCGCGCGCTGGCGTCATTCGCGGAGCGGTACCGCGCGCTCCCGACGCTCGCGTACACGCACCTCCAGCCGGCGCAGCTCACCACCGTGGGCAAGCGCGCGACACTGTGGATGCAGGACTTTGCCTTCGACGTTGCCGAGATCGAGCACCGCCTCGACACCCTGACGTTCCTTGGCGCCAAGGGGACCACCGGCACCCAGGCGTCCTTCCTCGACCTGCTGGCGCGCGACCACGCGAAGGTGCGGCG
>JAYTEN010000160.1:0-25617 GCA_043735145.1 Gemmatimonadota bacterium
CTCCGGGTGCTCCACCATGAGGTGGCAGTCGAGCACCGCCTCGGTGTGGCGGCGCAGGCTGGCCACCAGCGGCGCGCCCAGCGTCAGGTTGGGGACGAAGTGCCCATCCATGACGTCCACGTGCACCAGGTCCGCGCCACCGGCGAGGACCGTCGCGACGTCGCGCGCGAGG
Source organism: Gemmatimonadota bacterium (assembly GCA_043735145.1). Taxonomy (GTDB): domain Bacteria; phylum Gemmatimonadota; class Gemmatimonadetes; order Gemmatimonadales; family JACORV01; genus DASXPG01. The sequence continues at coordinate 173 of JAYTEN010000160.1, forward strand.
TGGGCGAGGTCGGCGCTGAGAATGCTGGGGGCGATGCGCAGGGTCACGGGCGTCCTTACCGGGCCAGGTGCAGCATGACGGCGCGTCCGAGCGCGAGCCGCTCGCCGACGCCGGGCGAGGTGCTGTCCGCGCGGCCGCTCGGCACATCCTTGGTGTCCACGCTGTCGATGCCGTCCACGTGCAGGCCGGCGGCGCCGAGAATGAGCTGCGCGATGTCCTGGTCGTATCCGCGCACGTCGGGCACCGTGACCCGCGGTTCGCCGCTGCTGACGACCAGGCTCACCAGGGTACCGCGCGGGACCGCGACGCCCGGCGGCGGGTCCTGCCAGATCACGGTGCCGGGGGGAGCCGTGGGATGCGGCTCGCGCGCGGTGATGCTGTCGCGCAGGCCGTTCTTCTCCAGGTCCCGGGCCGCTTCCAGGCTGACCAGCCCGACGACCAGGTTGACCGCGCGCTCGTTCGACAGGAGCGGCGCGGGAAAGAAGACGAGTGCTGCCACAAGATAGCCCGCCACCGCGGTCACGGCGACGCCGATGGCGAGGTAGATCATCCAGTTCATGCCCTTCGGCAGCCGCCACCGGAAGACGGTGAGCTGAAATGGCCGCTTCCAGCGGGGCCCGGACGGTGTGTCGCCCCCACTTGGCGACTTGGCGACTGGGCGACTGCCAACCGGCTTCACCCGGGCCATCAGCCGCCACCCACGAAGTGCACCAGCTCCACGGCGTCGCCCTCGGCGAGCGCGGTCGCCTCCAGCTCGGCGCGCCTGACGATGCGCCGGTTGTGCTCGACCACCACCGCGCGGGCGTCGAGGCCCAGGTCGCCGAGGAGGCCGGCGAGGCTCAAGCCGCCGCGGGCGCGGCGCGCTTCGCCGTTGATGACTACCGCGATGCTCGCGTCGCGCGGGAGCTGCGCGAGGAACGCGCGGGCGGCGTCTCCGGGATCGCCCGCGTCCCACAGGGCGCGCACCGCCGCGACGCCCCAGGCGCCGGCGGCGAGAACGTCGTCGGCGCGCGCGGGCGTGATGCCGCCGATCGCGATGACCGGCTTCCCGCCGCGCGCCGCGGCCGCGATCAGCGCCAGGCCGGCGGGCGCCCGGCCCGGGTGCGATGCCGTGTCGTAGACGGCCCCGGCCACCAGTGCGTCGGCGCCGTCCTGCTCCGCGGCGCGCAGCTCGGCGGCATCGTGGACGCTGTGCATAACGAGCACGCCGGGCGCCACCCGCCGGATGTCGCGCGTCGTGAGGCCGCCGTGGCCGGACACCACCGCCCGCGCGCCGGTGACGCGCGCCACGTCGGCGCGGCCGTTGATCGCCAGCCAGCTGCCGTGGGGCCGCAGCACCTGCGCCAGCTCGCGCGCCAGCGCCGTCATGGCGCCGCCGGAGAGGTCGCGGCTGCGCAGGTGCACGGCGAGGGCGGGCCCCGCGGCCTGCGCCAGCGCGGCCGCGCGGGCGACCACGCCGCCCTGCGCGATCACGCGGTCGTCGGTCACGGCGTGCAGGCGCGGCAGCCCGGCGATCATTTCAGCACGTCGCCCGCGGCGATGCCGCGCCCATTCACGAACGCCGCCGCGGTCATCCGCGCCTTGCCGGCCGGCTGCACATCGGTCACCGCGACGGCCCCGCTGCCGCAGCCGATCACGATCTTGTCACCGGCGCTGATCACCGTGCCCGGCGAGACGACGAGGTCGGTCAGCGAATCCTCATGCCGCCTCCCGGCGGCTGTCTGGCCATCCTCTCCCGCCTCTCGCCGCCCGCCTTCCTCTTCACTGCCGCGTCTCCCGCCGGTGGCTTCACGCGCGCCGAACAGCTTCACGCTTCGCCCGTTGACCTCGGCCCAGGCGCCCGGCCGGGGGTCGAAGGCGCGAATCTTTCGCGACACCGCGGTGGCGGACTCGGTCCAGCCGATGCGTTCCTCTTCGCGCGTGAGCTTGGCCGCGTAGGTCGCGGCGGTGTGGTCCTGCGGCCGGGGAGCGACGCCGGATCCTTCATCGAGCAGGGTCAACGCTTCGATGAGGGCGCGCGCGCCCATTTCGGCGAGCCGCGCGCGCAACTCGCCGCCGGTCTCGTCGCCCGCGATGGGGGTGGAGAGCGCATGCAGCACGGGCCCGGTATCGAGCCCCGCCTCCATGCGCATGATGCTGATGCCGGTTTCGGCATGGCCTTCGAGGATCGCGCGCTCGATCGGCGCGGCGCCGCGCAGCCGGGGCAGCAGCGAGGCGTGCACGTTGTACGAGCCGCGCGCGGGGGCTTCGAGCAGGTCGGGTTTGAGGATGTGGCCGTAGGCGGCCACGACGGCGATGTCGGGGGTGAGCGCGCGCACCTGCTCGAGAAATCCGGGCACCGACGGTTTCGCGGGCTCGAAAACGGGGATTTCCTGGTCGAGCGCGGCGAGCTTGACGGCGGACGGCGTCGCGGTCGAGCGATGGCGGCCGGTGGGGCGGTCGGGCCGGGTCACGACACCGACCACGTCGAAGCCTTCGCCTACCAGGGCCATCAGGGAGGGGACGGCGAATTCGGGCGTCCCGTAGAAGAGGACACGCATGGGATCACGCCTGGGCGGCGTCCGCCTCCACGGATTCGGTGACTTTCCTGATGTAGCCGGTCTCGCCCTTGCGGGACTTTTCCCACTGGCGCAGGAGGAACCGCCGCTTGAACGGCCCCACCCGGTCGATGAAGAGGATGCCGTCGAGATGGTCGATCTCGTGCTGGATCGCGCGCGCGAGGAGCTCGGTCCCCTCGATGCGCCGCTTTACGCCGTGCTCGTCGAGCGCCTCGACCACCACCCGCGCCGACCGCTCGACGTCGCCGTAGATCTCGGGAATCGAGAGGCAGCCTTCCTCGTCCTTGTCGGTGCCGGCGCGTTCGACGATGACCGGATTGATGAGCGCGTAGCGGTGCGTGTCGTCGGTTTCGACCACGGCGATGCGCCGCGCGACGCCGACCTGGTTCGCGGCCAGCCCCACGCCCTTGCTGGCGCGCATGGTATCGAAGAGGCTCGCGACCAGGGCGCGCACCTCGTCGTCCACCGCCGCGACCTCGGGCGACGGCTGTCGCAGCACCGGCGAGCCGAGCAGGTGGATGTCCAGCAGGCTCACTTCGCGACGGGCTCCACGGCGGCCGGGGGCAGGATCACGCTGGTGATCTTCTTGCGCTCGACCACGAAGCGCGACTCGCCCGACTCGAGCGTCACGCGGTCGTCCTTGAGGTGCACGATGCGGCCGATGATGCCGCCGACGGTGGCGACCTCGTCGCCCTTCTTCATGTTCTTCAGCATGGTCTCGTGCTCGGCCTGCTGCTTGCGCTGCGGCCGGATCAGCAGGAACCAGAAGATGCCGACCAGCGCGGCGATCTGGAGGAAGACCACCATGAGGGCGCCGCTGCCCTGGCTGCCGGACGTGGTGGACATGAACGCGAAGAGGTGTGGCTGCATCACGACTGCTCCCTGCTGGTGTAGCGCCGGAGCCATTCGGTGCTCCAGGCGGTGAATTCCCCCGCCACGATCGCGGCGCGGGCCCGTTCGGCCAGGCGGATGAGATAGCGGACGTTATGCAGCGCCAGCATCCGCAGGGCCAGCAGCTCGCCGGCCTGGACGAGGTGCCGCAGGTAGCCCTTCGAGAAAGTGCGGCACGTCTCGCAGTCGCACCCCGGGTCGAGCGGTGCGTCGTCTTCCTTCCACCGCGCGCCGCCCATGTTGAGCTGGCCGGCGTCGGTGAACGCGGTCCCGTGACGGCCCATGCGCGTGGGCGCCACGCAGTCGGCCAGGTCCATGCCCAGCCCGATGGCGGCCACGATATCCACCGGAAACCCGACTCCCATAAGATAACGGGGAACGCCCGGCGGCAGCACGGCGTGGAGGTCCTCGAGCACCGCCTGCATCTCGGCCTTGGGCTCGCCCACCGACAGCCCCCCGACGGCGAGCGCTTTCCAGTCGCCGAGTGCCAGGATTCCGCTCAATGAGGCGCGCCGCAGATCCTGGTGAATCCCGCCCTGGATGATGGGGACCAGGGTCTGTTGCTGCCCCGGCCGGCTGCCTGCCCCCGGACCGCTTCCGTCCCCGGCATCGGCCGCCTGCAGGACCTGGTGCCGATCTCGACACCGCGCGAGCCATCTCAAGGTCCGCTCGTGCGCCTCCTGTGCCGCCGCGCGCGTCGCGAGGCCGGGGATGACGTGGTCGAAGGCCATGGCGACGTCGGGCCCGAGTTTCCATTCGATCTCCATCACCGACTCCGGCGACAGGAAATGCGTGGATCCATCGATGTGGGAGCGGAACGTCACGCCGTCCTCGGTGATGGTCCGCATTCCCTCGAGCGAGAAGACCTGGAAGCCGCCCGAGTCGGTCAGCAGGTTTTTGGGCCAGGCCATGAACCGGTGGAGCCCGCCGAGCTTCCGGACCACATCCTCGCCCGGGCGCAGGTGCAGGTGGTAGGTGTTGCCGAGGACGATCTGGGCGCCGCTGGCGTGCAGGTCGCTGGGGGCGAGGCCCTTGACGGTGCCCTGGGTGCCGACGGGCATGAAGCAGGGCGTCGTGACGTCGCCGTGCGGCAGGTGCCAGACGCCGGCGCGCGCGGCGCCGTCGGTCGCGACGATCTCGTATTCGAACATCGTCAGGCGCCGATCACGTCGAGGCCGCAGGCGCGCGCGGCGCGGCTGAGTTCGCGGTCGTGCGTCGCGAATGTCACCGGCTCATCCGGCCACTCGCCGACAATGGCGAGCGCCGTCACCAGGTGAATGGCATCGAGCGTTCCGACGGGTGTGGGGAGCGGGTCGGAGGCCCTCCTGAGAATGGCCGGGTCCACGGGCATCACTCGTGAGGCGGAAAGCACGTCGAAGACCACGGCCCGGGTCCGCGCTACCTCATCGGCATCGAGACGGCCGAGCTGGTACAGGCGATCGAGCGAGCGCAGGCACTCCACCTCGGTCAGGAGGCTGGTAGTCCAGTCGGTGGGCTGGTCCAGTTCGCGAAGTGGATGTGGTTCGCCGAGCACGCGCCGCAGTACTACCGACGCGTCGAGATAGAGCATCAGGGCAGGCGCTCGCGGCGGAGTTCCATCAGCACCTTGAGGCTGTCGGTCTTCTTCTTCGGTGGCGCGGGCCACCGGATGTCCTCCCGCCGCATGCTTGGCTCCCGGATCGTGAGACCCGGCTTCACCGGCACGATGCGCGCGATGGGCGTGTCGCGATCGTGGACGACGAGGCTCTCGCCTGCGCGCACCCTTTTCAGGTAGGCGCTGAGGTGGGCCTTCAATTCGGCGATACCCAGCGGCTTGGGGGGCTGTTTCTTCATGACTATATGATAGTCACATATGACCACATTGACTAGAGGATCGCCATCGCGTCGCCATAGCTGTAGAAGCGGTACCGCTGCGCGACGGCCTCGCGGTACGCGGCCATCGCGCGGCCGGTGCCCGCGAAGGCGCTCACCAGCATGAGCAGCGTGGAGCGGGGCAGGTGGAAGTTGGTCAGCAGGTGATCCACCACGCGGAAGGTGAAGCCCGGCAGGACGAAGAGCGACGTCCAGCCCGCGCCGGCCCGCACCAGCCCGTCTCCCGCCGCGGCCGTCTCCAGGGTGCGCAGCGCCGTCGTACCGACCGCCCATACCTTGCCGCCCCGCTCGCGCGCCGCCGCGATCGCGCGTGCCGTCGCGTCCGGCACTACGTACGCCTCGGCATCCATGTGGTGCGCGGCCGGGTTGTCGTGGCTGACCGGCCGGAAGGTCCCCGGCCCCACGTGCAGTGTCACCGGCGCGATCGACGCGCCCCGGGCCCTGATCGCGTCCAGCACCTCGGCCGTGAAGTGGAGGCCGGCGGTCGGTGCCGCCACCGAGCCGGGCGCGCCGGCATACACCGTCTGGTAGCGCTCGCGATCGAGCGGCGTGGCTTCGCGCGTGATGTACGGCGGCAGGGGGATGTGGCCGTGGCGCGCCATCACGCCGTCGCTCCCGCCTTCGCCCGCCAGCCGCACCCGCCGCTCCCCGGTGTCGAGGTGCTCGACGATCTCGATGGTGTCGCCGCCGACTAACGATAGCACCGCGCCCGCGCGGATCCGCGCGCCCGGCCGGACCAGGGCGCGCCAGACGTCGCCCGGCTCCCGGGTGACCAGCAGCACTTCGGCCGCGCCGCCGCCCCGCCGCTTCGCGAGCAGGCGCGCGGGGATCACGCGCGAATCGTTGATGACGAGCACGTCGTGCGGCTGAAGGAGGGACGGGAAATCCCGGAAGGTCAGGTGTCGCGGGTCGGGGTGTTCCGGTCCGCGGTCCGCGGTCCCCGGTCCCCGCGCGATCAGCATCAGCCGCGATTCATCGCGCCGCGCCGCCGGAAACTGGGCGATCAGCGCCGGCGGCAGGACGTAATCAAAATCGGCGGTATTCAGCGGCTACTGCGCGTGCCGGGATGCCGCCGGCGTCGCGGGCCGGATCTCGATGCGGTTCTGCGTGAACACCGGGATCAGGAGGCGGTCGCGCTTCGAGTCGAAGCCGATGTCGGCGGGCGACGGGATCGGGTGCTGCATCATCAGGTACGTCGAATCGCCCGGCGCCAGCGACACGATGCTGGAATCCTCCCAGCTCGAGATGATGTAGCGGTTGCCCGCGCGCACGATGCCGTCGAGCTGGCCGTGCGGGGGCTTCGCCATCGCGGTGCGATGCCCCTGCATGTCCACCCGGTACATCTCGCCCGACCCGAAGGTCACGACGACGGCGCCGCCGTCCACCGCCAGGATGCCGTTCGGACGGCCGAGGTCCGTTCCGTGCGCGACCTGGTGCAGCGCGCCCGTCGCCGGGTCCCGGTGATAGATCGCGTCGGTGCCCGACGATGAGAAGTCGGCCTTCAGTCCGCTGTCGGTGAACCAGACGCCGCCGTCCGGCGCCACGTCGACGTCATTGAGGAAGGTCGCGCCCGGAACCTTCACGCTGCCGAGCGGCGCGCCGGTGGTGCGGCTGAACCGGCGCAGCTCGTCGATGTCGGCGACGAAGAGCGTATCGCCGCGCACGCCCATCCCCTTCGGCGCGTTGAGCGTCACGCCGCCGCGGCCGCCCTGGATCCACGCCAGCGAATCCACGTGGCCCGAGGGCGACACCGCCGAGATGAAGCCGTTGTTGTCCTTCTGCGCCGGGTTGCCGTTGATGTTGGAGACGAGGTAACGGTCGCCGGCCGCGTCGTAGAGCACCGACTCGGGCGTACGGAACGAGTCGCTCACCGTCAGCTCGCTGGCCGCCATCGGCGGCGCGGCGGCCTGCTGCACGGGTGGCTCGGCCTTCTTGCAGGCGATGATGAGGCACAGGGCAAGGATGGCACCGCGGGACAGATTCATGAGTGCGCTCGGGGTCTAAGGTGATAACCAGAGAGTCTGGAATCTAGATTCTAGACTCTGCCTTCGTTGAACAGATCCGGACCGCTCCCCGCCGGGGGCGGCACAAATCCAAAATGCTTGTAGGCGGCCGGCGTCGCGGCGCGGCCGCGCGGGGTGCGCATCAGGAAGCCCTGCTGGATCAGGAAGGGCTCGTAGACTTCCTCGAGCGTACCCGCATCCTCGCCGACGGCGACGGCGACGGTGTTCAGCCCCACCGGGCCGCCGCCGAACTTCTCGATGATCGCCGTCAGAATCCGCTTGTCCATGTCGTCGAGGCCGAAGTCGTCCACGTCGAGCCGCGCCAGCGCCGTCCTGGCCGTCGACGCATCGATCACGCCGCCGGCGCGCACCAGCGCGTAGTCGCGCACCCGGCGCAGCAGCCGGTTGGCGACGCGGGGCGTGCCGCGGCTGCGCTTGGCGATCTCTTCCGCGCCCTCGGTGGTGGCCTCGATGCCGATGATCTTCGCCGAACGGGCGACGATGGTGGCGAGGTCTTCGGCCGGATAGAAATGCAGCCGCTCCACCATGCCGAAGCGGGCGCGCATCGGCGGCGTCAGCAGGCCGTAGCGCGTCGTCGCGCCGATCAGCGTGAAGGGCTCGAGGGCCATGGGAATCGTTTCCGCGTGCGGCCCCTCGCTGATGCGCACATCCACGCGAAAGTCTTCCATGGCCGGATAGAGAAACTCCTCCAGCGCGGGGCGCAGGCGGTGCACCTCGTCGATGAAGAGGATGTCGCCCTTCTTGAGATTCGTCAGCAGCCCGACAAGGTCGCCGGGCCGCTCGAGCACTGGGCCGCTGGTGGTCCGCAGCGAGACGCCCATCTCCTTGGCGAGGAGGATGGCGAGCGTGGTCTTGCCGAGTCCCGGCGGGCCGAAGAAGAGCGCATGGTCGAGCGGCTCGCCGCGCTGGCGCGCGGCGTCGATCGCGATCTGGAGATTCTCGCGCACCTTGGCCTGGCCGACGAACTCGTCGAGCCGCGACGGGCGCAGCGAGGCCTCGAGCCCCTGCTCGTCGCCTAACGCCTCCGGCGTGGTGATTTCCGCGCGCTTGCTCAAGTGGCTCCTTGCCCCATTCACCACGGGCGGCCACAAGGGCCGCCCCTACGAGATCGTTCTCAGCGCCCCGCGAGATGCCGCAGGGCGTCCTTCACCAGCTCGGGCGATTCCTTCCTTCCATCGGCGGCCAGCGACGCGCGCACCGCGTCGTCGGCCTCGGCGGCCGTGTACCCCAGCTTGAGCAGCGCCTTGATCGCGATCTCGGCGGCGCTGCCCATGCCGGGCTTCGCGCCCGCTTCGCCCTTGAGATCGCCGGTCTTGTCCTTCAACTCGAGCACCAGCCGCTCGGCGGTCTTCTTGCCGACGCCGCTCACCGACGTCAGCGCGGCGAGGTCGTTTTCGCGGATCGCGCGCACGATGCGTTCGGCCGAAAGCTGCGACAGCATGCCGAGGGCCATCTTCGGCCCCACGCCGCTGGCCGAGATCAGGCGCTGGAAGACGCGCCGTTCCTCGGCGGTCGCGAACCCGAACAGCGTCAGCGCATCCTCGCGCACCGCCAGGTGGGTGTGCAGCTCGACCGGCGCGCCCTCGCGCGGCAGCGCCTCGAGCGAGCGCGTCGGGACCAGGCATTCATAGCCCACGCCGCTTGCCGTCTGCACCACGACGCGGTCAGACTCTTTCAGGGCGAGAATGCCGGAAAGATGAGCGATCACCGGGCGGCTGGGCGGCTGGGCGACGTGGCGACCGGCTTCATCCGACGACCGCCCGGCGCATCGTTCGCGAACGCAGGCAGTGCGTCAGGGCGATGGCGACACCGTCGGCCGCGTCGGCGGGCGTGGGCGGCGTCTTCAGCCGCAGCAGCCGGGTCACCATCATCTGGACCTGCGCCTTGGTCGCCGAGCCGGCGCCGACCACCGCGGCCTTCACGTCGCGCGGCGCGTACTCGGCGACGGTCACGCCGGCGCGCGCGCCCGCCAGCAGCACCACGCCCCGCGCATGGCCCAGGATCAGGGCGCTGCGGGGATTGTGGGCGACGAAAACCGTTTCGACGGCGAGGATGTCGGGGCGGTGCCTGACGAGAAGCGATTCGATTTCGGTGAAGATGGCGTCCAGCTTTCCGGAGAGCGTCGAGGTGGCCGGCGGGCGGATCACGCCGCATTCGATCAGGTGGTACGAGCCGCCGCCCTGCCGCTCGACCAGCCCGTACCCGGTCGCGGCGGTGCCCGGGTCTATCCCGAGCACGATCACACGCCGGCCAGCGCCTCCTCGTCGACATCGAAGTTCGAGAACACCTTGGCGACGTCGTCGTGGTCTTCGATGGTTTCCATGAGGCGCACCAGCTGCGGCGCCGCGGCACCTTCGACCTTGACGGTGTTCTTGGGGATCATCGCGATTTCGGCCGACTCCCACGCGATCTTTTTCCCGCGCAGCCCTTCCTGCACCGCGTGAAAATCGTGCACCTCGGTCGAGACGACATACAGGTCGCCCTCGCGCACGAAGTCCACGGCGCCGGCGTCGAGCGCGGCCTCCATCGTGGCGTCTTCGTCGTAGCGCGCCGCGCCGATGTAGATCTGGCCGCGCTTGTCGAACATCCACGCCACCGAGCCGGCGGCGCCCAGGTTGCCGCCGCCCTTGAGGAAGATGTTGCGCAGGTCGGCGACGGAGCGGGTCGGGTTGTCGGTGGTGCACTGCACCAGGATCGCCGCGCCGCCGGGGCCGTAGCCCTCGTACGTGACTTCCTCGTAGTTCACGCCCTCGAGCTCGCCGGTGCCCTTCTTGACCGCGCGCACGATGTTTTCGGCGGGCATGTTGGCGGCCTTCGCCGAGTCGATCGCGACCCGCAGGCGCGCGTTCCCGGCGGGGTCACCGCCACCGCCCTTGGCGGCGATGGTGATTTCCTTGATGATCTTGGTCCAGTGGGCACCGCGACGCGAGTCGGTGACCGCTTTTTTCCGCTTGATCTGCTTCCACTTATTGTGGCCGGCCATGTTTTCCCCCGCGAATACCCCGAAATCTAGCGTCCTGCTATACTTGTGCGCTATGCAAAAGATCATTGCTCACGCCGCGAGCGTGGCCCTCCTGGTGACGGTCGCGAGCGCCTGCCGCGGCCAGGACAAGCCCGAGCAGGAGCTGAATCCCGCCCCGACCTCGCCGCGACCTGACGTGCTCCGTGACGTGCCGATCCTCGCCGCCTCCCGGCAGATCGACACCACCGGCGCGTCCGATGCCGAGCGCTCGACCTGGACCGTCGCCATGCCCTTCGACAGCGTGACCGGGTATTACCGCCGGATCCTGCCGCCGCTGGGCTGGAGTGTCATGAGCGACCAGGGAGATACCGCGCTGGTGGACCTGTACCTGCGCAAGGAACGGTACGCCCTCTGGGTTCATGTGGAGCGGAAGCCCTTGTTCACGCTCTACACGCTGATCACGTCGATGGCTGACTCACTCCCGCGGGCGACCACGGCTGTCCCGGGCACGCCGCACCGCTGACCTGTCAGCGGTCGGGGTCGATCATGTCCTCGAAGCGCATCCATTCGCGGTAGAAGTAGAGGTCCACGAAGCCCGTCGTGCCATGGCGGTTCTTCAGCACCAGCAGCTCCGTGGCGCCCTCCACCCCGCGATGCGTCTGGTACATGTCCTCGCGATAGATCCCCAGCACCACGTCGGCGTGGTACTTCACCGAACCGAGCGCGCCGAAGTCGTCGAGCTCCGGCCGCGGGTCCCGCCGCCGCGGATCGTGCAGCGGCATCTGGGCCAGCAGCAGCAACGCGCTATTCGATGCCGCCGCGACCTCCTTGAGCCGCCGGACCGCGGCGGCCATTTCCTCCTGGAGATCGCGCGGCGAGGCCTGCGGCGGCAGCAGCTGGAGGTAATCCACCACCGTCAGCGCGGCGCCGGTGGACACCAGCCGGCCCGCCACATCCTCGAGCCGGTCGCCCGCCATCGGCAGCCACGTCAGCGGCCGTTCGCGCAACCGCACCGCCGCCGCGCCGAGTGACGCGCGCGACTCGTCGGTCAGCCGGCCGCGACGGATGTCGTCCACCTTCACGCGGCCTTCGATCGCGAGCGCCCGCTCCCAGAGCCGCTCCTCGTCCATCTCGCCCGTCATGACGACCGCGCTTTCGCCCCGCTCGGCCACGCGCAGGGCCATCGCGAGCGCGAGCGAGCTCTTGCCGGCGCCCACGTCGCCGCCCAGGACGATGAGGTCACGCCGGCGCAGCCCGCCGCCCACCATGCGGTCCACCGAGGGGAACCCGGTCGAGATGGTGTCGGCATCGACGCTGCGCGAATGGTCGCCACTGAGGCGCTGGTCCACCCGGCCGACGACGTCGGCGATGGGGTGCACGCGGCGCGGAATGTCGGGATTCTTGCTCACGGCCTGGGTGCCTTCGCGGCGCGCGCGGCCGCGGCGACCGCGTCGGCCAGCCGGCGGCTCAGGCATTCCGACGTGGGAGCGACGAGGTGGGACAGCACGACCGCCGAGACGCCGCTGCGCGCGGAGGCGAGGTCGGCCGTCGCGGCCGTGAGCGCGCGCCGCAGCGGGGCGGACGCGTTCAGGCTGCGCAGCCGCACCCCGAGGGCGCGCAGCCGCTCGGCATTGCGCGCCGGCGGCGCCAGCGGCGGCGCCGCGCCGAGCGCCGCGCGCACCACCAGCCAGAGGGCGAAGACACCGTCGCGATCGGGCCCGCGCGCGCTCTCCTCGAGCGCGGCCGCGAAGGCGGCGTCGGCGGCGGGAAGGGCTGGGTGACTCACGAAAGGGGCAAGGGGTAAGGGGTAAGGGGTAAGGGTGCCTTCCCTGACATTCCAAAGATACCCGCAACGGCCGGGTTCGCACTCACCCTCTCCCCCTCGCCCCTTCATCCTCCCCCTTCCCCCTTACCCCTTCCCCCATGCTTATCTAGGTTGCCGACCATGACGACGCGGCCGCGCAGCATTCTCTGGGTGGACGACGAGGCCGAAGGCCTCGAATCGCACCGGCGCTTCCTGCAGGAGCAGGGATACACGGTGGAGTCGTGCACCCACGGCGATGACGCCCTCGAGATGCTTCGCCGGCAGCCCTACGGCGTGATCCTGGTGGATGAGCAGATGCCCGGGCGGCGCGGTCTCGAGCTGTTCGGCGAGCTGCGCGCCATCGACCCGTCGGTGCCGATCGTCATGGTGACCAAGTCCGAGGACCCCACCACGATGCGCGAGGCGATCGGCCTGGCGATCGACGACTACCTCGTCAAGCCGGTGCAGCCCCGGCAGGTGCTGTCGGTCATCACCCGGCTGCTCGAGGGCGACCGGATCCGCCAGCAGCATCTCTCGCGCGAGTTCGTCACCCGCTTCCGCGAGCTGGAGTCACGCCGCGGCGCCGCGCTGGGCTGGCGGGAGTGGATCGATCTGTATCGCGAGCTGGCGATGTGGGACATCAGGCTCGCCGAGGCCGGCGAGCCCGGGCTGGTCGAGGCGCTGCGGTCGATGCTGCACAGCCTGCGGCGCGACTTCGCGGGATTCATCGAGCGGAGCTATCCCGGCTGGGTCGCGCATCCCGACGCCGACCGGCCGGCGCTGTCGCCCGACGTCGTCGGCGAGTTCGTGCTGCCCCTGCTCCAGTCGCATGGCCGGGCGCTGTTCATCCTGGTGGACTGCCTGCGCCTCGACCAGTGGGAAGCGCTGGTGCCGCTGATCACGCAGTTCATGGACGTCGAAACGTCCTACTACTTCAGCATTCTCCCCACCGCGACGCCCTACAGCCGCAACGCGATTTTCGCCGGCCTTTACCCCCGCGAAATCGCCGCCACCTACCCCGAGTGGTGGACCGAGCACGAGGACGAAAGCCTCAATGCGCACGAGCACGACCTGCTCCAGAAGCAGCTCCAGCGCCTGACGAAAAAGACCGTCGCCACGCGCTACGAGAAGATCTTCGGCGGCTCCGATCCCGACGAGCTCATCCGCAAGCTGCCCGCCATGCTGTCGCAGGACGGCGTGACGGCGCTGGTCTTCAACTTCGTAGACCAGCTCACGCACGGCCGGTCGGAGAACGCGATCCTGCTCGAGGTGGCCAAGGACGAGGCGGCGCTGCGCGCGCTGACGAAGGCCTGGTTCGAGCGCTCCTCGCTGCGGGCGGCCCTGGTCGAGGCCGAGCGGCGCAACGTGCCCGTCATCCTCACCACCGACCACGGCTCCATCCACTGCCACACGCCCGCGACGGTGTTCGCGAAGCGCGACGCGACCAACAACCTGCGCTTCAAGTTCGGCGAGGACCTGCGCGCCGAGGACAGCCAGGCCGCGATCGTCGTGAATGATCCGCAGACCTACGGCCTGCCGCGCCGCGCCCTCGGCGTGCGCGCCCTGTTCGCGCTCGGCGACCGCTTCTTCGTGTATCCGACCAAGCTGCGCGAATACCAGGCGCGGTATCGCGGCGCCTTTCTGCACGGCGGTGTGTCGCCCGAGGAGGTCATCCTGCCGGTCGCGCTGCTCACGCCGCGGGGAGCCAAGTGAGGACCTGGCGGTCGCTGCTGGTGTTCCTGCGTCCCTACACGGGCCGCTTCGGCCTGAGCCTCGTGCTCGGCGTGCTCGGCTCGTTCCTCGACGGCATGACGTTCATGCTGCTCATTCCCTTCCTGCGCGCCGTGTTCGGCCAGCAGGCGCTCCCCCAGGCGGGTATCGGCAGCAAGGCCGAGCAGTTCCTGAACTGGATGCTGGGGCCGCTGCTCGAAGGCGCCTCGCGCGATCGCGCCTTCGTCGTCGTGGTGTCGCTGATCCTCGTCGCCGTCATCCTCAAGAACATCCTGACCTACCTGTCCCGGCTGTACGGGCAGAGCGCCCAGGAGCTCATGGTGCGCGACATGCGCACGGCGCTCTACACCCATCTCCAGGGGATGCGGCTCGATTACTTCCAGCGCACCCGGGGCGGCCAGCTGCTCACGCGGATGCTGGCCGACACCGAGCAGGTCAAGCCGGTGGTGGGCGACTGGCTCGCCGAGCTGGTGCGCTCGGGGACGACGGCGCTGGTCTACGTCGTCATCCTGATGACCATCTCGTGGCGGCTCACGGCGCTCGCGCTGGTCATGGTGCCGGCGCTCACCTTCGCGCTGCGGCCGCTGCTCCAGAAGCTGCGTGGCCGGGCCAAGCTGCTGCTCGACGACCGCGGCGAACTCACCAGCCTCATGCAGGAAACGGTCTCGGGGGTGCGGCTGGTGAAGGCGTACGGCGGCGAGCCTTACGAGCGCGAGCGGTTCCGCGCCGCGGCCAGCCGCTACGCGCGCGGCATGATCCGGTGGCAGAAGCTCGCGCTCATCAGCCAGCCGATTTCGGAAACCTTCGGCGCGCTGGTGACCGTCGTGCTGCTCTACGTCGGCGTGCAGATGACGTCGGGCCCGGGCGCGACGCTCGAGCCGGCGGGGTTCATCGCCTTCCTCTTCGTCGCGCTGCGGCTGCTGGTGCCGCTCAAGTATCTCTCCAGTTTTCCGGCCCAGGCGCAGAGCGCGCTCGCCGCCGGCGAGCGGATCCTCGAGGTGCTGGAGGAGCCCGCGCTCGAGGCCCGCGCCGCCGGCACCGAGGTGGTATCCGGCTTCGAGGGCGGCGTCGAGTTCCGCGATGTGGCCTTTGCGTATGGCGACAACACGCCCGTGCTCGAGGGCATCGCCTTCGCCGCGCGGAAAGGCGAGATCGTCGCGCTGGTGGGGCCGAGCGGGGCGGGCAAGAGCACGCTCGTCGATCTCATCCCGCGGTTCTACGATCCCACCGGTGGCGCGGTGCTGCTCGACGGCCGCGACGTGCGCGCCTTTACGCTGGCGTCGCTGCGCTCGCTGATGGGGATCGTGAGCCAGGAGACGGTGCTCTTCAACGACACGGTGAAGGCCAACATCGCGTACGGCGCGCTCGACCGGTTTTCGCCGGCGCAGATCGAGGCCGCGGCCCGCGCGGCCAACGCGCACGCGTTCATCAGCGCGCTGCCGCAGGGCTACGACACGCTGCTGGGTGAGCGGGGCACGCGGCTCAGCGGCGGCGAGCGCCAGCGGCTGGCGATCGCCCGGGCGCTGCTGCGCGACCCGCCGATCCTGATCCTCGACGAAGCGACGAGCGCGCTCGACACCGAGTCGGAGCGGCTGGTGCAGGAAGCGATCGACCGCCTGCTCGAGGGGCGGACCGTGTTCGTGATCGCGCACCGGCTGTCCACCATCCAGCATGCGACCCAGATCCTGGTGATGGAGAAGGGGCGCATCGTCCAGCGCGGGCGCCACGACGAGCTGCTTGCCGCCGGCGGGCTGTACCGGCGCCTCTACGAGATGCAGTTCGGCGCCGAATCGCGGCCCGCGCTCACCGTGTGAGCGCGCCGCTCACCATTCTCCACCTGACGCACGAAGGGCACGGCGCGGGGTCGAGCATCTCGATCGCGCTGCTCGCGCGGGAGCAGGCGCGGGCCGGCCACCGCGTGGTGGTCGGCTGCCCGCCCGGCACCTGGCTCGAGAAACTGGTCCGCGACCGGGGCGCCGCCGCGTACGCGCCGATCGATTTCAGCACCTCCACGGTCGCCGCGTTCGAGATCGAGCGATTGACGGTGCTGCTCAAGGTGGACGTGGTGAACGCGCACAGCTCGCGCGACCGGGCCGCCTGCCGCAAGCTCCGGTTCGCCCGCCGCCTGCGGGCGGCGCTGGTCATGACGCGACGCGGCATGCCGATGTCCTCACTGGTGTCGGGCGTCCTCAGCGGCCTCGCCGCCGACCGCACCATCGCCGTGAGCCATCCGGTGGCGCGCGCGCTGGTTCATCGCGGCACGCCGCCGTGGCGGATCAGCGTCGTGCATAACGCCGTGGACCTGTCGCGCGTGGACCGGGTGCCGTCCGCCGAGGAACGTTTCGAGGTTGACGCCCTGCTGTATTCCCGGGACGCCCTGGTCGCGACGCAGCCGGTCATCGGGGTGGTGTCGCGCCGAAAGGACCACGACGTCCTGCTGCGGGCGCTCGAGTTCGTGAAGACCCCGGTCACCCTCTGCTGCGTGGGGTTTCAGCCCGACGGGTATCTCACGCGCCTCCCGTCTCCCGCCGCCCACCGCGTGGTGTGGGTGCCCTTCCATGACGATGTGCGCGCCTTCTACGACCGCTTCGACATCGTGGTCCTGCCGAGCCGGCACGAGGGCATGTCGCAGGGATTGCTGGAGGCGATGGCGATCGGCAAGCCGGTGGTCGCGACCGATGGCGGAGGCAACCGCGACCTGATCGACACTGGCGTGCACGGGTTGCTGGTCCCGCCGCGCGATGCCGCCGCGCTCGGCGCGGCGCTGCAGCGCATGCTCGACGACCGCGCGCTGCGCGCGGATGTCGCGGCGGCGGGCCGCCGCCGGGTGCGCGGCGAGTTCACGATCGAGCGCACCCTCGAAGGCACCGACGCCGTCTATCGCACCGCGCTCGGCCGGCGCGGGAGCCGCGGGCGGGGCACGCGATGAAGCGCCGCAGCGACTACCCCGCCTATCTCGCGATGCGCGCCGCCGGCGCGGCGATCGGGCTGATGCCGCGTCCCCTCGCCCGTGGCGCGGGCGCGTGGCTCGGCCGTTCGGCGCGGGCGCTGGGAATGCGGCGGAAGATCGCCGACGACAATCTCGCCCTCGCGTTTCCGGAGCAATCACCCGCCGAGCGCGAGACGATCGCCCGCGGCGTCTTCGCGCACTTCGGGCGCATGGCCGTGGATTCGCTGCGGCTGTCGGCGGGCGAGCCGGGGTCGGTCGTCCGGCTCGTGACCGGCGGCGAGTGCGTGGACCTGGTGCGGGAGCGGCTCCCGCGCGGGAAAGGCGTCATCATCCTGACGGGCCACGTGGGCAACTGGGAGCTGGCGGGAGCCTACATCGCGGCGCTGGGCCTGCCACTCGCCGCGGTGGTCAAGCCGCCGGCCAATCCGCATGTCGCGGCGCATGCCGAACGGGTGCGGCGCCGGCTCGGCATCGAAACCATTCCGATGCCGGAGGCGCGCACCGGTGTGATGGAGGCGTTGCGGCGGGGCAAGGTGGTGGCGCTCGTCGCGGACCAGGGCGCGCTGCGCAGCAGCACGTGGACGCCGTTCTTCGGGCGGCCCACGAAAACGCCGGCGGGTCCGGGTGTCTTCGCCGCGCGCAGCGGCGCCCCGGTGCTGTTCGGCGCGCTCATCGCGCAGCCCGGCGGCGGGTACCGTCTCGATGGCGAGGTGCTGGCCGAAGCGGTGGAGCCGGATGCGGCGGACCCGGCGGGGAGCATCGCGCGGCTATATCGCGCCGCGCTGGAAACACTCGTCAGGCGCGTGCCGGAGCAGTACCTGTGGACGCACCGCCTGTGGAAGCAGCCGCCGCCGCCGGCGCCGCCGGGTGGGCCGTGATCGCGTACGTCGGGCAGTGCCGCAGGTACCCGCCGTCCACCGCCGACCACGCCACCGGCTCCTCGCGGGCCACGGCCTTGCCTTCGGCATCCATCCGGAACGTTCCCGGCGGGGCGAGGCTGATGCAGGCGCCGCAGCCGATGCATCGCTCACGCGTGACGCCGATCTTCATCATCCGTTTCGGGAAAATGCCGCCCGGCGCCGCCAGGACCGCGTCGGCCGACTGATCCATCGCGGCCGCCATCGCGCGGCGACCCTCGACGATCATTTCGCGGGTGTGGTCGAAGGAAAACATCGGCACGTGCTCGACCCGCGGCTGCACCAGAAGCATCGGCGGCCGCGTCCAGGCCGCGAGGTGGCGCTCCATCGCCTGCTGGAACACGATC
Source organism: Gemmatimonadota bacterium (assembly GCA_043735145.1). Classification (GTDB taxonomy): domain Bacteria; phylum Gemmatimonadota; class Gemmatimonadetes; order Gemmatimonadales; family JACORV01; genus DASXPG01. The sequence continues at coordinate 18,229 of JAYTEN010000160.1, forward strand.
TCGCTGGCCCGCGCATAGACGTTCGCGAACCCGCTGTCCTGTACGTCGGCGCGCAGCGCGTTGCCGGGGCCGACATCGATCGCGACCACGGCGTCATGCCCGCGCGAGGCGGCGAGGTGCACCGGCAGGTTGTCCACCAGCGCGCCGTCCACCCAGTAGCGCCCGTCGATCTCGCGCGGCGGAAAGAATCCCGGCAGCGAGCATGACGCGATGACGGCGTCCGCCACCTTGACGTGGTCGAGGCCGGGCAGCCCCCAGTAGACCAGCATGCCGCTGTTGATCTCGACCGACGCGATGATCAGGCGCCGCGGCAGCTCGCGGAACGTGACGTCACCGATCAGGCCGTAGACGAGGTTCTGGAGATGGTCCGAGCGGTAGAGCGAGGGCGCGCGCATGCGTTTCAGCGCCATGTCGCTGTGGGCGAGCGCGAAGATGTCCCGGCGCCGCAGTGAGCGCGCGATCGATTCCATCTCGCTGGTGCTGAACTCCGACGCCCAGGCCGCCGCGACCAGCGCGCCGATGCTGCAGCCGATCACCTCGGCCGGCTCCCAGCCGCGCGACTCTATCTCCTGCAGCGCACCGACGTGCGAGAGTCCGCGCAATCCGCCGCCGCCAAGAACGAGCGCGAATCGCCGGCCGTTCATCGTTGCTTGCCCGGGCGCCATATGAGCGGTTAAGGTACGAATGCCTGCCATGTACGCGCCACTTCAGTGACCGACCTCGCCGCCGCGCCGGAGATCCGCAGCATCGTGCGCGATCTGAGGAACCGCGAGTTTCCCTGGACCGGCGCGACCACGTACCTCAACAACGCCTCCATCGGACCGATTCCGGAGCGCACCCGCCTCGCGCTCGATTCGTTCAACGCCAAGCGCACCGCGCCACACCTGCTCCCCGACCGCGATCTCATGGCGGGGCTGGCCGACGCGCGCGCCGCCGCCGCGCGGCTTATCGGGGCCTCGCCCGATGAAATCGCGCTCGCTCCCAACACCTCGACCGGCATCAACATCGCCGCGCGCGCGTTCCCGCTCGCCGAGGGCGACGTGGTGCTGCTGAGCGACCGGGAATTCCCGGCCAACGTCTATCCGTGGATGAACCTGGCCGACCGCGGCGCGCGGGCCGAGCTGGTGCCGGTGACCGCGCTGGGCTTTCCCGACGAGGCGCGCATCCTGGAGCGGCTCGCCGATCCGCGCGTCAAGATCCTCGCGGTGTCGTTCGTGCAGTTCAGCAATGGCTATCGCGCCGACCTCGCGCGTCTTGGCGCGGCGTGCCGTGCCAACGGGACCTGGCTCGTGGTGGACGGCATCCAGGGACTGGGCAACTCGCCGCTGGACGTGCGCGAGACGCCCGTGGATGTGCTCTCGACCGGCGGCCAGAAATGGCTGCTGTCACCATGGGGGTCGGGCTTCACCTACGTGCGCCGCGAGCTGATCCCGCGGCTCGCCCCCGCCGCGGTGGGGTGGCTCGCCTTCGAAGGCACCGACGACTTCAGCAACCTGGTCAGGTACAACCCGACGTTGCGGCAGGACGCGCGGCGCTTCGAGGTGGGCACCATTCCGTTCCAGGACATGATGGGCATGACGACGTCACTGGGGATGATCAACGACATCGGGGTGGATGCCATCGCGGCCTATACCCGCGCCCTCGCCGAGCCGCTCATCACCTGGGCGATGGCGAACGAGGTGCGCCTGGTCAGCCCGACCGACGACCAGCATCGCAGCGCCATCATCTGCGTCGCGCCGCCCAACGCGGCCGACGTGCACCGGCGCCTCAAGGCCGCGGGCGTGGTCTGCGCGCTGCGCGAAGGCGCGATCCGCCTGAGCCCGCACTTCTACAGCACGATCGAGGAGATGGACAAGGTGCTGGATGTGCTGGATGATGCGGGGAGCTGACGCGCCAGGAGGCTGATGCGGGGTACGGGTCCTGCTTGACGAGCTACTATTTTGTAGTAGCTGCCCTCGACATTGACGCGAGTGCTTTAAAGGTCTTGCCGCTACTACAAAATAGTAGCTCGCTGGCAGGGCCCGTCCCCCGCATCAGCCTGCCTGGCGCGTCAGCTCCGCGTCACGTGAAGGTCCGCAAACTTCAGCTTCCCGTACTTCACGACGCACGTGCCCGGCTCGAGTACCATGTCGGCGTCGTCGATCTTCGCGCCGTCCACCTGCACGCCCCCCTGCTCGATCATGCGGCGCGCTTCCGACGCCGACTTCGCGAAGCCGATGTCCTTCAGCACCGCGGCGAGTTTTCCCGGCGCGTGCGAGAAGTGCGGCCGCTCCGTCGGCGCCTCCTTTGCCTTGAAGAGCTTGTCGAAGTGCGCCGCCGCCGCCCCGGCGCCCTCGGCGCCGTGGAATTGCGCGGTGAGGTCGGCGGCCAGCGCGCGCTTGGCCGCGTAGGGCTCGGCCTTCGCCCGGGCCACGGCGTCCGCCAGCCCGGCCGAGGGGATGCTGGACACCAGCGTGATCCATTCTTCGAGCAGGGTGTCGGGAATCGACATCGTCTTGCCGTACTGAGTCTCGGGCGGCTCGGTCAGGCCGATGTAGTTGTCGTAGGACTTGGACATTTTCCGGGTGCCGTCCAGGCCGCGCAGCAGCGGCATGATCAGCACCACCTGGGGCTCGAGGCCGAAGCGCTCCATCAGGGTGCGGCCCATCAGCACGTTGAACTTCTGGTCGGTGCCGCCCAGCTCCACGTCGGCCTTGAGCTCGACCGAGTCGTAGCCCTGGAGGAGCGGGTACAGGAACTCCATGATCGAGATCGGCGTGCCCGAGGCGTAGCGCTTCTCGAAGTCGTCGCGCTCCAGCATGCGCGCGACGGTGTAGTGGCTCGCGAGGTTCAGGAATTCGGCGAGCTTCAGGTTCGCGTGCCAGCGGCTGTTGCGGTCGATGACGGTGCGCTTGGGATCGAGCACCTTGAAGATCTGCTCGCGGTAGGTCGAGGCGTTGCGCGCCACCTCTTCTTCCGTGAGGCGGGGGCGGGTCTCGTTCTGCCCGCTCGGATCGCCCACCATCCCGGTGAAGTCCCCGATGAGGAAGACCACGGTGTGGCCCAGCTCCTGGAAGGTCCGGAGCTTGCGAATGCTCACGTAATGACCGACGTGCAGGTCGGGGCGGCTGGGATCGAAGCCCTGCTTGACGATCAGCGGCTTCGACGTGGCGATCGACCGCTCGAGCTTCCGGACCAGGTGGTCTTCGGGGATGATCTCGACCACGCCGCGGCGGATCGCGTCCATCTGCTCGTTCAGCGGCGGGAAGGCGGGCATGCGGCAATCGTAGGCGGGGGAGCCCGCGCTGGCAAGCCGGAAGGGGCCCGTCTACGTTTCGCCCATGGCCGCTGACCTCCGCAAACGATTCGCCCGGCTGGTGCGCTGGTTTTCTCCGGCGCTGCTCCGCCGCACCGTCACGGTGCTGCTGCTGCTCGCCGGCTTCGTCTTCGGCGCCGCCTACGGCAGCTGGACGCGCGTCTGTGCCGGCAACATGTGCCCCTCGATCGCGATCCTCGACGACTACCGGCCGCAGCAGACGGCGAAGGTCTACGCCGCCGACGGACGGCTCATCACCGAGCTGGGGCTCGAGCGGCGCACCCTGATCCGCCTCGAGGAAATGCCGGCGACCCTGACGCAGGCCTTCATCGCGGTCGAGGACAAGCGCTTCTACCAGCACCACGGCATCGATTTCTCCCGCATCCTGGGCGCGGTCCGCGCCAACGTCACGCACCTGCGTTTTGCCCAGGGCTTTTCCACCATCACCATGCAGCTCGCCCGCAATGTCTTCCCCGACCGCATCACGATGGAGAAGAGCCTGTCGCGCAAGCTGCGCGAGGTCTGGGTGGCGCGGGAGCTGGAGCAGACCTACTCCAAGAACCGGATCCTCGAGCTCTACCTCAACCAGATCAATCTCGGTGGCGGCGCGTACGGCGTGGAGACGGCGTCGCAGCGCTACTTCGGCAAGTCGGCCCGCGACCTGGGCCTCGCCGATGCCGCGCTGCTCGCGGCCCTGCCGCGCCGCCCCGAGTCGTACAATCCGCGCCGCCACCCGGCCCGCGCGGTGCAGCGCCGCAACCTGGTCCTCGAGATGATGCACGACCAGGGCTACATCACCCAGGCCGAAGCCGAGGAGGCCAAGTCGGCGCCGCTCGGCCTCAGCTCGCGCCAGGACTACGGCGAGGTCGGTCCCTACTTCGTGGAGTGGATCCGCAAGACCCTCGACGACCGCTTCGGCCGCGACCTGTACGAGAAGGGCCTGCGCATCTACACCACGCTCGACATCGACATGCAGCAGGCCGCCGAGCGCGCCCTCGAGAACCAGCTCGAGGCGATCGAGAACGGCCTGTTTGGGCGCTTCCCGCACCGCAGCTATCAGGCCTACCTCGCCGCGCGCGGCGACAACGCCGCCGAAAACCGGCGCAGCACCACGCCCTATCTCCAGGGCGCCTTCATCGCGATGGACGCCCAGACCGGCGAAGTCCGCGCCATGGTCGGCGGGCGTGATTTTGACGACTCCAAATTCAACCGCGCCACCCAGGCGCTGCGCCAGGCGGGCTCGACCTTCAAGCTGTTCGTCTATTCGTCGGCGATCCGGGCCGGGCACTCGCCTAACGAGCTGATCGAGGACGCGCCCATCGAGATGGCGATGCCCGACGGCACCGTCTGGGCGCCCAGCAACTTCGAGGAGAACCAGTTCCGGGGCCAGATGACGCTGCGGCAGGGACTCGCGCTGTCGGTGAACCTCATCGCCATCCGGCTGGGGCTCGAGGTCGGCGTGGACGCCGTGGTCGAGGAGGCGCGCCGCTACGGGATGACCACCCCCGTTCCCCGCGTGCCGTCCATCTTCATCGGGTCTGCCGATGTCATCCCGCTCCAGCTGGTGTCGGCCTATACCGCGCCGGCGACCCTCGGCGTGCGCGCCTCACCCATCGGCATCCGCCGGGTGGAGGACGCCGACGGCAACATCCTCTGGCAGCCCCAGCAGCGTCGCGAGCGGGTCATGAGTCCCGACCAGTCCTATGTCCTCAACGACATGCTGAAGGGCGTGATCCGCGGCGGCACGGCCACCACGGCGGTGCGCGCCGCGGGTTTCACCGTGCCCGCCGGCGGCAAGAGCGGCACCACCAACGATTACACCGACGTCTGGTTCATCGGCTTCACCAAGGAGCTCGTGGCCGGCGTGTGGATGGGGATGGACCAGCCGCAGACCATCCGCCCGGGCGCGCAGGGAGGCCGGTACGCCGCGCCGGCGTGGGCCTCGTTCATGCGCGAGATCTACGAGCGCCGCGCCTCGCCCGGCGACTGGGTCGCACCCTCCGGCGCGGCGCGCCTCCTCGACGCGCAGCAGGGGGTGGTGCCCGCGCCGGTCCCGGCGTCGCCGACGCCGTCGCAGCGGATCAAGACCGGCACCTGAGCATGCCGCCTTCCCGGCTGCGGCTGCGCGCCCGCTGGGTCGTTCCCGGGTGCGCCGATCCCGTGGCGCACGGCGCGGTGCTGGTCGAGCAGGGACTCATCGTCGCCGTCGGTCCAGATGCGACGGTGCCCTCCCCCGAAGACGCGGTCTCCCTGGACCTCGGTAACGCGGCGCTGCTCCCCGGCCTCGTCAACACCCACACGCATCTCGAGCTGACTGCGTTGCGCGGCCTGGTGCCGGGCGTGGTGTTCCCCCGCTGGATCCATGCGGTGCGCCGCATCAAGGACCGGATGACCTCGGACCAGTTCCGGGCCGGCGCGCGCTGGGGCGTGCTCGAGCATTTCTCCCACGGCATCACCACCATCGGCGACACGGGGTCCACCGGGGCGGCGGCCTTCGCCCTGTCCGATCTCGGCGCGCGCGGCGTCGCCTACCAGGAAGTCTTCGGTCCCGATCCGGCGCAGATGGACGCGTCGCTCGAAGGGCTGCGCAAGGCGCTGCATGCTCTCGACCTCTCCGCGGCGTCGGAGCGGGTGGCGATCGGCGTGTCGCCGCATGCGCCCTACACGGTGTCGAGCCAGCTCGCCGGCGCCGTCGCGTCGCTGGCGCGCATCCAGAAACGAAGGGTCGCGATGCACGTGGCGGAATCGGTGGAGGAGAGGATCTTCATCGAAGCGGGCCGGGGTCCCTTCGCCGACCACCTGCGCGGGCGCGGCATTCCGGTCGTCACGCACGGCGTGTCGCCGGTGGCGTGGGCACTGCGCGCGGGCCTCGAGACGGTGAAGCCGCTCTTCATCCATTGTGTGCAGGTGGATCGTCACGACGCCGAATCGATGGCCCGATGCGGCGCAACCGTCGCGCATTGTCCCTGGTCCAACCAGGAGCTGGGCGTGGGGCGCGCGAATCTCGCCATGCTCCGGGAACAGGGCGTCACCGTCGGCATCGGCACCGACTCGGTCGCGGCGGGAAACACGTTTGATCTCTTCGACGAGGCACGCCTGGCGGCGATGGGTGTGCCGCTCACGCCGCGCGAACGACTGGCGCTCATCACCCAGGGCGGCGCTGACGCCCTCGGCTTGGGCGGCGCGGGCCGGATCGCGCCCGGGGCGTTCGGCGATCTCTGCGCGATCTCGCTCGACGCGCCGTCATTTGCCGCGGCGCAGAACATCGAAGGCGCGATCGCCTCGGGGGCGCACGCGCACCAGGTGACCCATACCTGGGTCGCCGGGCGGCTGGTCTACGAAAAGGGCACTTGGCCCGGAGTGGACGCTGCGCGGGAGCGGTTGGCGGTCGATGAGGCATCGCGGCGGGCCTCGGAGGCCATCAAACACTGACGGAGAACGCTTTGACGTTTCGACGCTTTGACGCTTCGACGTATATTCTGTCCGTGCCCTCCAAGACCAAACGCCACGCCGTCATCCTCCGCCTGGTGCGGGAGCATGCTATTCCGAGCCAGGAATCGCTGCGCGAGTTCCTGGTCAAGGAAGGCTTTGACGTGACCCAGGCGACGCTGTCCCGCGATATCCGCGAGCTGGGCTTGGTAAAGCTCCCGGATTCAGAGGGTTACGGGCACTACGAGACGTCCGAAGAGGGCCTTCTCCCCCCGCCGCCGCTGTCGGCCATGATTCCTTCCTTGCTGTTGAAAGCCGAGGGAGTGGGCCCGCTCCTGGTGCTCTCCACGCCAACTGGAAGTGCATCCGCCCTCGCCGCCGCCCTCGACCATGAGGAATGGCCCGAGGTTCTCGGCTCTATCGCCGGCGATGACACCCTGTTGATGATTGCCCGGTCAATCGGAGACCGGAAGAAGCTGGAAAAACGCGTGGCTCAGCTAGTCCCCGACGCCCGCTAAGCTCGCCACGGAACGCAGCGAACATCCCATTTTCGCACCAAAAAAGGGCACAATAAGAGGGCACATTCTGACAATTCTTCATAATCTACTGTTTTGCATATACTTAGAGCACACCTCCTCACCGCGAGAAGTGGCCTGTTTGTTGCC
>JAYTEN010000161.1:0-7529 GCA_043735145.1 Gemmatimonadota bacterium
CGCCTATACCGTGCAGAACCTGCCGACGTCGGTGAGCATCATCCTGCCGAGCCGCAACGGCGTCACCTCGGGCGCCGGCGCGGATCGCGACACCCTCACCGAGGTGGGCCAGTCGCTCACGTTCGCGGTGGATGTGCGCAACCACCGGGGCACGATCATCGCCAACTATCCGGTCGCCTGGGTCTCGCAGGACCGGAACACCGTGGACACGGTGGATAACACCAATACCGCCGTCGCGGTCGGCTTCGGCAGCACGCGGCTCATCGTGACCGCCGGCACCGTCGCCGACAGCGTGACGCTGGTGGTGCGCAACCTCACGCGCCTCTTCGTGAACAACGGCGCCGTCGCCAATCCCCGAGTGGGCACCGGGACGCGGCCGTTCCTGCGGATCCAGGACGCCATCAACGCCGCCGACGCCAACGACACGGTGTTCGTGCTGCGCGGCACCGGCCCGTACCGCGAGACGATCACGCTCGCCAAGCGCCTGTTCGTCATCGGCGATTCGACCACGTTCATCACGGGGCGGAACGCCAACAACCTCCCCATCATCAACCACGACACCGGCGCCGCGGCGATCGTCGCCATCACGTCCGCGCCGCAGACGATCCGGTACCTGGCCATCCGGCACGCCCTCGACGGCCCCGCGATCCTGTCCGATGGCGCCGACCTGATCATCGACAACGTGTATGTGAACGCCATCACCGGCGTGACGTCGCGGCTGGGCCGCGGCTTCTTCGTGAAGAACTCGCTCTCGGGCACGCGCATCACCAACTCGGTCGTGGATTCGGTGCGCGGCTACGGGCTGCGGCTGGAGGCGACGTCGAATGCGGTGGTCCGAAACCTGCTCGTGGTCGGCGTGGATTCATTCCCCGGCCAGGAGGAGGGCGCGGGCGTCAAGCTGGTGAGCGGCAACGCGAACCGCGTCAACGCGACGTTCGTCCGCGGCGCGCAGATCGGCTTCCTGGTCACCGGCACGACCAATACGCGGCTCGACACGAATATCTCCTGGCGCAACGAGACCGGCATGCAGATCGCCGGCGGCACCACGCTATCGGTGAGCGTCAACGACATCTTCGACAACAACACCCTCGGCCTCGTCAATCCGGCCGGCGCGGCGCTCGCGGCCACCAACAACTGGTGGGGCGACGGCCGCGGACCGCGGCTCACGACGACGCCGGCAGCCACCGGCGACAGCGTGAACGGCAACGTGACCTTCACGCCCGTCAGGGCGAGCCCGCTCCCGCTGGCGAGCGGCTTCTCGCTGCTGCGGCACGTGCGCGGCAGCGGCCAGACCGCGGTGCGGGGAACGACGCTCCTGCAACCCTTCACCGTGCGGGTGACGGACGCGAGCGGATTCCCGGTGTCGGGCGTGTCGGTCACCTTCGCGGTCACCGGCGGGGGCGGCAGCTTCGGCTCGGGGAGCAACAACATCAACAGCGATGCCAGCGGCCTGGTCGAGCGGACGCTGACGATGGGCAGCAGCCCGGGACTGAACACCGTCACGGCCACGATCAGCCTGTCAGGCGGAGGGACGGTGGTGCTCACGATGACGGCGACGGGGACGTGACCCTCACCCATTGCCCGCGCTGCGGCACCGCGCTCGAGGGTGACGCGGCGGCGTGCGGCGCGTGCGGGTGGGCGGCCGCGGCGCCGGAACCGCACACCGTCGTCGTCACCGGCGAGACGGCGCGGTCGATCGGCCTGCGCCCCTCCGACGAAACGCTGATGCTGGACCGGCACGACCTGCTGCTGGACCAGCTCAGGCAGGAGCTCGCGGGCCACTACGCCGTCGAGAAGGAGCTGGGCCGCGGCGGCATGGCGGTCGTCTACAAGGCGGTGGAAACCGACCTGCACCGCGTGGTCGCGCTCAAGGTGCTGCCGCCGGGCCAGGGCGGGCCGACGATGGCCGAGCGATTCAAGCGCGAAGCGCGGATGGCGGCGTCGCTCGACCATCCCAACATCATCCCGGTGTACCGGGTCGGCCAGGCGGCGGGGACGTACTTCTTCGCGATGAAGTTCGTCGAGGGCCGGGGCGTGGATGCCATCGTCGAATCGCAGGGCGCGCTGCCGGTGCCGGTGGTCATCGAGATCCTGCGGGGCGCGGCCGCCGCCCTCGCGTTCGCGCATGAGCGGGGCATCGTGCACCGCGACATCAAGGGCGCCAACATCATGGTGGACCGGGACGGGCGGGTGCTGGTCTCCGACTTCGGCATCGCCCGCGCCGCCGAGGAGAAGACGCTCACCGCCACCGGCTCGGTAATCGGCACGCCCCACTTCATGAGCCCCGAGCAGTGCTCCGGCGCCCGGGTCGCGGCCCAGTCGGACCAGTACTCGTTAGGCGTGCTCGCCTTCCAGATGCTGACGGGGTCGATCCCCTACGACGCCGACTCGCTGATGGGCATCCTCCAGCACCATTTCTTCACGCCGGTGCCCGATATCGACGCGGTGCGGCCGGGCGTGCCGCCCCAGTTGATTGCGCTGGTCTCGCGCTGCATGGAAAAAGACGCGGCCGAGCGGTTCGCCAGCACGAAGGACCTGCTCGAGGCCATCGAGCGGGTGCCGTTCAGCGACGAGGATCGCCGCGAGGCGGGCGCCACGCTGGCGCGGCTCGCCGTCGGCGATCCGATCCCGAAGATCCGCACCGGCTCGCTGCCGCCGCTCCAGGAGACCCGGCTCTCGCAGGCGCGGACGGTATCGCCCGCGTCGTCCGCCCCCACCGTGACCGGAGTGTCTCCGCCGCGCGGAGCGGTCTCGCCGGCCCCGCGGGCCCGCCGTTCGATGGGCCGCGTCGTCGCGGCCGGCGCGGTGCTGGTCCTCCTCGCGGCAGGGGGATACGCGGTGCAGCAGCAGCGCGTCGCGGAGCACCAGCGCATCGCCGCGGCCGACTCGCTGCGCCGCGCCGCCACGGCCCACACCGCCGATTCCATCGCGGCGGCTCGGCGCGCTGCCGCGGCGCTCGCGGCCCTTCCAGCCGACCCGGCCCCCCAGGGCGCCGACACGGCAAGGGTCCCGCCCGGGCGCCGCAAGGAGCGGCCGCGGCCGGAGCGCGGGAACGGGCGTCCGGAGCAGGAGCGGCCCGTGGCCCCTCCCGTTGCCGCGGCGCCCGCGCCCACGGGGCTGTTGCGGGTCAGCGCCGCGCCCCCGACCGCGGAGATCTTCGTGGACAATCGCCGCATGGGGCAGGGCGCGCTCTTCGACGAAGAGCTGCCGGCCGGTTCGCACCGGCTGCGGATCACCGCGCCGGGCTATCAGACGCAGGAGCAGTCGTTCACGATCGAAGCCGGCCGCACGCGGGCGCTGGGACAGGTGCGGCTGGTGGCGGTGACGCCATGAACCGTTTCCCGTTCCTCCGTGCCACCGTCCCACTGTCCCTCTTCCTGCTGATGGCCATCACTGCGCCCATGCGTGCCCAGGCCAACACCGCCGAGATGCTCAATCGCGCGATTCGCCTGTACGAGAATCTCGACATCGAGCAGTCGCTGCTGCTGCTGAATCAAGTCATCTCGCCGTCCTCGCCGTTCCAGGTGAGTGAAGGCCAGCGGGTGACGGCGTTCAAGTACCTGGGCGCGGCGCTGGCGCTTCAGCGCGGCGAGGCCAAGCGAGACTCGGCGGTGCTCTACTTTCGCGCCGCACTGGAGCGCGATCCGTTCACCGACCTCGAGCCGCAGAGCTTCAGCCCGGCGCAGATCTCGGTGTTTGGCCGCGCGCGGGTCGAGACCTTCGCGGTCGGCTTGCGGCCGGTGGCCGAGGACACCATCGATCCGCGCACCGGCCGCTTCCGGTTCCGCACGCTGGCCACGCACGCCGCGCAGCTGCGGCTCGAGATCCGGTCCGGGGGCCAGGTCCGCCGCGTCGTGTATACGGGCGAGAGCAACGGGCCGCGCGACCTGGAGTGGGATGGCCTCGACGACGAGGGCCGGCTGTTGCCCGCGGGCCGGTACGGGCTCGCACTCCTGGGCCAGAGCCGGCTCATCAGCACGGCGTCGGTGCGTGACTCCAACCAGGTGTTCTTCCAGCTCGAGTGGCTCCACGAGGCGCTCGAGGATACCCTGCCGGATCTTCAGCTCGCGGACCGGCTGCCCGAGCAGTACGCCGCGTCGGCCGCGACCGGAGACCTGTTGAAGGGAGTCGGGGTCGCGATGGCGGCACTCCTCACGCAATCGGTGCTGTCGAGCAGCCAGTTCCGGACCAGCCGCGGTCCGGCGGGCATCGTGGCACTGGGTGGCCTGACGGTCGGTACCACGGCATTCTTCCTTCGGCGCAGCCATCGCGCGATTCCCGTGAACATTCTCGCCAACGCACGGCGGCGCGCCGACCGCGAAGGCACGAACGCCGCGATCAGGATGCGCAACGCCGCGAAACTCGCCGAGACGAGGCTGGCCATCGCGCCGGCCGCGGGAGTGGGACAGTGAACAGCGGGGGATGGGGGGATGGTGGGATGGGGGGATGGGTCAAGCGAATCGGAGCAATGCTCTGCATTACGATCCCCCTATCCCCCCATCCCACTATCCCCCTTCTTCAGGCCCAGGAGCCCGATACCGTCCCGCGCTCCGGCCATTGGCTCCGCCTCGGCATCTCCGGCGAGGGCCGCTTTGTCCAGCACCGGGTCGATGCAGGCAATGGCAATGAGCTTCGTTCGGGGACCCTGTTCGGGGGATCGGGCGTTGCCGGCCTGGGCGAGCACGTCGAAGTCGGGCTCAGCGGAGCCACCGGCACGCTCAATGTCGACAGTGGCCTGACGACCAGCGGGAAGCTGGCGCGGGCCGAGGGGCACATCGCAGTGTTGCCGATACCCTGGCTCGCGCTCCGGGCTGGTGTCGCACTGCACACCTTCAGCGCCGGCTTTGCCAGCCAGCGGTGGACCAGTGCGCGCATCGGGGGCGAAGCGCGGCTCCTCTTCCTGGGCGGCAAGCTGCGCGGCATCGTGGGGTTCGAGCTGTACCCGATCGTGTCAGTGTCCGGGCAACCCAAGCCGACCAGTGCCTTTGGTGCCGCCAGCGGGCTGCGCTACGCATCCGGCCCGATGACGGCCGCACTGCTCTACGAGTTCGAGCGGTACGACTTTCCGGCAGTTGCGGGGGTGGCCAGGCGGGAGCAACTGGGGACTATTGTGCTGGCACTGGGCTTCCGCCGGTGATGGCGAGTACTTGCAGCGGTCAGATAGGAACAGGCAGGTGGCCGACTCAGGGGACAGAAGTGGTCAGGCGCCAGGCAGCTTCAGGAGGCGGAATCAGGAGGAGTTGATCTGCTTTCTCTCCGCGCCGAGCCGCCCCCTGTCCCCTGAATGCTTCTGTCCCCTGAGTCCGAGCCCTGCCTGTTCCTATCTGTCCCCTGACAGGATCTCCAATTCCCACCCATGCAGCGGTCAGATAGGAACAGGCAGGTGGCCGACTCTGGGGACAGAAGTGATCAGATGCGAGGCAGACTCAGCGAAGTGTGATCAGGAGGAGTCGATCCTCTTCTTCTTGAAGAGGGCCCTCGTAGTTTCTCCGCGCTCGATGCGCTGTGTGACAGCGCGCAGGAGGCCATACACAGTGCGGGATGTCTCATCCCGCAGTGCTTCCAGCCTCGCATACAGTTCCGCATCGATATAGCTGGATCCGGCGGCAACTCGCAGTATGGTGCTTACCTCCTTCAACCCGGTATGAGCAGTATCCAGGAAGCGCCGGTAATCCTTGTAGCTGGAGCGACACGACCCCTCCGCGATGTTCAGGGCCACACTGGTTGCCGCCCTGCGAAGCTGGTCCGCCAGGCGGCTCTGCTCGTAATCGGGAAACAGTTTCGACGCGATGTTGCACTCGATGGCAAGCCGCTCGGCGTGCTCGAGTGCGCGGAGGCCCTGTGTGGTCGGCATGAAGACACAATACTGGTGCCTTGGGGGGCGGCCTAACCTGAAAAACGCAGCGCGACACATTTCTGTGCCGCGCCGCCCTGTCCCCTGAATACTTCTGTCCCCTGAGTCCGAACCCTGCCTGTTCCTATCTGTCCCCTGTCAGGATCTCAAACTACCACCCGAACTTGTATCCAAACCTGAACATGAGTGCCCCGAATTGTTCTTTCCGCCCGGTATTGGCCGGGAATGAGAACCGCTCGATGTCGTACAGCAGGCTCGAGCTGATGCGCCGATTCTCGAATCCGATGCCCAGTGCGCTCAGCAGCCCGAAGCTCGGCGCCGAGGTCGGCACGTCGCTCGCGATCGAAATCAACGGCACCACCTGGAGCCGGGCGATCCCGCGGAGCGGTCCGCCGCCGAGGCTGAAGTTTGCTTCGGCGCCGGCCCGCACCATGATCCAGCGCTGCACGGTCACATCCTCGAACCGCCGCGCCTCGGCCCCCGCGACGAGAGTGAGCCACGGCGCGATGGTGACGCCGGCGTCGAACGAGCCGGAGGCGAGCTTGCGGTCCTTGGTGACGGTGCTGGTGTCCTTGCCGAGCGTGCCGGTCAGGAAATTGAACCGGAACGACAGCACACCGCGCGTCATGATCGACAGCTCGCCGCCGTATACGGGGCCCGATGTCTTCTCGAGGCCGCCCGCGGTCGTGAGGATCCGGTACTCGGCGAAACCCGCCATCAGCGTCGGCGCGAGGGTGCGCGCATTGGTGAAGTCGCCGGTCTGCGGATCCCTGAACAGCGAATCGCCGTTCTGCGCCTGCCGCACGCCGATGCCGCCGGGCCCCTGCTGTTGCTGTTGCTGCTGCTGGGTCGCGGCGTCGGTGGTCACCGCCTGGGTGGCAATGCCGCCGGGGCCGGCCGAAAGGCTGGGCCTGCCGTTGCGCTGCGCATTGGCGCGGGCCAAGGTGCGCGAGCGCGACAGCGAGGTGCGGCCCGAGCTGCTGAGCAGCGTCGTGGAGGCAGCCTTCACGCCGACCTCGACGATGACGGTGTCGGCAAAGCGGTCGGCGCTGCCGACCACGCGCGCGGTGCCGGTATCGGCGACGCCGATGGCCACGCCGGTCGTGGAATCCACGCGCACCACGCCGGGTGAGAGCGAGATCCAGGTCGGCCGCGCATCGGTTACGGGCGTGCCGAGTCGATCGACGCGGGCGAGGCCGAGGTGCAGGGAATCGCCGCTCCGGCGCATGGCGAGTCCTTCATCGGCGACGACGGCCACGCGCGCCAGCTGCTGCGTGACGGTCACGCGGATGGAGGCGTTGTGCTCGCCCTCCCAGCAGCGCAGATGGGTGACGCCGTTGCCGACGGCCTTCACCAGGCCCTGCTCGTCCACCGTAGCGATGTCGCCACTGGCCGCGACGCAGGTCGCGCCCTCGGGCAGCGCCAGGTGCACGGTATCGCCGAGGGCGTCGAATGCGATCGCGCGGGGCGACACCTCGAGGGGCGCGGGAGCGGGCGGCGGCGCGACCGGCTGCTGCACGAAGACCGTCTCGGGCGCGGGCTGGGCCGCCTGCTGCGGGGCTTTTTCACCCACGCAGGCGAGCGACAGCGCCGCAAAGGCCGGCACGACGAGGAATGGAGCGAGGCGCGTGTTCATGCTACTGGCCCAGCGGCCGGATGATGATTTTCGTCGCGG
>JAYTEN010000162.1:0-3522 GCA_043735145.1 Gemmatimonadota bacterium
CTGCCCCACCGCGCTGTCGCGCGCGGTCACGTCGAGCGACAGGTCGTAGCGGACGCCGGAGATGGTGGCTGCGCGATGGACCGCGAGCTCGTGGGACACGCCCGGGCCGGCGAGCTGAAGCGCCGCGAGAAGGATAGCGATCATGAAGGAGAATCCGGGATTCAGCGCGGAAAGGAAAGGGCGACCGCCACGGTCGCCCCGAATGCCTGCGGTGGCCGGGCGGCGATCACCCTTTCGCCTGGCGGGCCAGGGGCATCGTCACGTGAAGCGCGGTCAACCCGCGTTCGCTGGAGAACGTCAGCTTGCCGCCGAGCTGCCGCATGCGCTCGCGCATGCCGGCGACGGCCACGCCGATTTCGCCCCGGCCGATACTCATCTCGTGCAGCGCGGTGGGCGGGATGGGCGGCCCGTCGCCATCGATGGTGAGGTCCATCTCGGCGGCGACGGTGATGGTGATGCGAATGCGCCGGGCACCGGTCTTCGGCAGGATGTTCGCTACGCTTTCCTGGACCACGCGGAAGAGGGCGATCTCCGTGTCTTTCTCGAGGCGCGGGATGGTGCGAGGCAGATGGATCTCGATCTTGATGTCGCTGCGGCGCACCTGCGCGTCGAGATACCACTTGACGCTCGCCAGGATGCCGCTCTCGTCGAGCAGCGGCGGATGCAGCATCGACGAGACCGTGCGCACCACCGTGGACATCGCCTCGACATTGGTAAGCGCGTCATCGAGCAGCTTCGTCACCGGATCGTCGCGGCCGGACGCGAGCCGCTGCTTCACGGCGTAGAGCTTGGCGAGAAGCCCGGTGAGCAGCGGGCTGGTGCTGTCGTGCAACTCGCGCGCGAGGCGACGGCGCTCCTCGTCCTGCGTCTGCATGAGCCGGCCGGACAGCTCGCTGAGCGCGGCCTCCGCCTCGCGGCGCTCGGTGAGGTCGCGCGTGACCTTGCCGAAGCCGCGCAGATTGCCGTCGTCGTCGCGGAGCGCGGTGATGACGACATCGGCCCAGAAGCGCGTGCCATCCTTGCGGACGCGCCACCCTTCTTCCTCGACGCGGCCCTCGGTCTCCGCCTTCTTCAGCAGGGCCTTCGGGTGTCCGCGCTTCTGGTCTTCGGGCGTGTAGAAAACGTCGAGGGCCTTGCCGATGATTTCGGCCGCCGTGTAGCCCTTGATCCGCTCGGCGCCCTCATTCCAGGTCGCCACCAGGCCGTCGGAGTTGAGCATGAAGATGGCGTAGTCCTTGACCCGCGACACCAGGAGCGCGAACCGATCTTCGCTGGCCCATGAGCCGCCCTCGGCCCCGACGCGCGCGCCTTCGGCAGCGGTGGCTCGTTTGGCCCCGCCAGGAACGCGACCCGGATGCTCGGCTTCGCTCATATGACCCATACCTGCCGCGCCGCCGATGGTTCCTCGTCCCGCCGCATCTGCCCCTCGCTCAGCGCGAGCCACGCCTCGGCGAGCCGGAGATCGGCGTCGAGGTCGGCGAGCGCGTAGATGAGGACGGGCTCACCGGCGAAGGAGGCTTCAAGCCGCGCGCGGAGTGCCGGCGGCAGCCGGTCGGGCTGGCCGGTGTAGCGGCTGACAATTTCGCGGTTGCTGTCGAGCAACAAGTCCATGTTCGTGATCCCTTTTGTATTTCAGGCAAACAGAAAACCCCTCCAGGCCACCGAGAGACCAGGAAGGGCGGATCACGACTGCGTGACTTCCGGACTACCTAGGCTTTTCGGCCTCGCTTCTGCATGGCACCGGCGTCAGCCGTCCACGCGAATGGACGCACTACGCCCGTGCATGCCTTGATCCGCGGCATGACGAGGGTGCGTCGCAGGTAATTGGTCATCACGGAAATACTCGTCCTTTCGTGCGTGATTCGGACTGCTGGTGCAACATAGGAAAAGGGCTGCCTGACGGCAGGGGGGCCGGATGGCCGGCAGCGCGCAGCGAATACCTTGCACAGGCGAACTACTATTCTGCAGTAGTTGCACCGACGGCCGGTGATATCGCGCAAGACGTTGGTGCAACTACTACGGAATAGTAGTTCGCTAGTGCGGGGTATTCGCTGCGCGCTGCCGCCTTACCGCTCATCCCAACTACCGCCAATCGCCTTGTACAGCTGGACCGTCGTCGACAGAAACTGGCGCTGCACCTGAACGAGGACGAGCTCGGCATTGAACAGATTCCGCTGCACGTCGAGCACCTCGAAGTAACTCGATACGCCACTCTCATAGCGCCGCTGCGCCAGCTCGAGCGCCCGCCGCAGGGCGCGAACCTGGGTTTCCTGGGCCGCCAGCTCATCCCTGCCGAGCCGGACGCCGGTCAGGGCATCGCTGGTTTCGCGGAGCGCGCCCAGCACCGTCTGCTCGTAACGCAGCCGCGCCTGGTCGGCGCGCGCGGCGGCGGCGCGCTGCTGGTTTTCCAGCCGCCCGCCGGTGAAGAGCGGCATCGAGATGCCCGCCTGGAGCGACCACACCTCGTTGCGCGCCCGGAAGACGCTGTCGAGCCTCGTGCCCTGCCGCCCGTACGAGCTGGTGATCAGGAATCGCGGCAGCCGCGCCGCCTGGGCGACGCCGACGCGGGCCAGCGCCGCCGACCAGTCGTCACGCGAGCGGAGCACATCGGGCCGGCGCAGCAACAACGTCGACGGCAGCGAATCGGGCACCACGATCGACCGCACCGCGTCGAACAATTCGCCGCCGCGGCCGATGTGGCCGGGCTCCTGGCCCAGCAGCACCGCCAGCTGGTTTTCCTTCTGCGCCCGCAGCCGCGAGAACTGGGCGAGCCGCGCCGCCGCGGTGGCGACCTCCGACTCGAACTGCCGCGAATCGAGCTCCGAGATCACGCCCTGCGCGAAGCGCTGGCGCGCCAGGCCCAGCACCTGCTGCCGCGTACCCAGCGTCTGCTCGGCGATGGCCACGTCGGCATCGAACTCGCGCAGCTCGAGATACGCCGTCGCCACATCGCTCACCAGGGAGAGCAGCACGGCGCGCTGGTCGTCCTCGCGCCCGCTCAGGTCGAAGCCCGCCGCCTGCGTCGAACGTCGCACCCGTCCCCAGAAGTCGAGCTCCCATTGCACCTCCGCCGTGACGCGGAACGCATCGGACGCGGGGAACGACAGCGTGCTGAAGACCTGCTTGCTCCGCCCCGCCGACGCATTCGCGCTCAGCGAGGGCAGCAGCTCGCCCCGCGCGACGCCGAAGAGCGCGCGGTACTCGCGCACTCGCGCCACCGCGCTCTGCATGTCACGGTTGTTGCGCAGCGCGGTGCGCACCAGCGCGACGAGCTGGGTGTCGCGCATCACGCCGAGCCACGCCGTGGCGCCGGTGGTGTCGAGGGCCGGCGGCGCCGACGTCGCGAGCCGGCTCGCGGCGGCGAGAGAATCGAAGAAGGGCCGCGTCGCCGCGGGCACCGCCCCCGTCCGCGCGCCCGCCATCGGCGCGGGCGCGGGACGCGGATTCGGCCCCACCGCACAGGCCGTGACGAGGGCGGCCGTTCCTGCGCACCACGCACTACGCACTACGCACCTTCTTTCG
>JAYTEN010000163.1:0-12077 GCA_043735145.1 Gemmatimonadota bacterium
GTGCGGCAGGCGCTCCAGCCGTTCTCCCTGGGCGGGGACCGATTCACGCCGGGGACCTACGTCGTCGTCCTTCGGCAGCCGTATGCCGCCTTCGCGAAGACGCTGCTCGAGCGCCAGGTCTATCCCGATCTGCGGGAGTATCCCGGCGGCCCGCCGAAGCGTCCCTATGACGTGACCGCGCATACCCTCCCGCTGCTCCTCGGGCTTCGCGTGATCACGGCGCGCGATTCGATCGCAGCCGGGCTCTCGGCGCCCGCGACGTTCCAGCCGGCGACCTTCCACGCGCCGAGCCTGGTCATGGCGGGGCGCGCGTCCCGCATCGGCCTGTACCGCTCCTACTCGCCGTCGATGGACGAGGGATGGACGCGTTACGTGTTCGATACCTGGGGCGTGCCTTACGAGAGCGTCTCCGACTCGGCCGTCCGGGCCGGGAGCCTCGGCGCCCGGTATGACGCCGTGATCCTGCCCGACCAGGCGCCGCGGGAGCTGCTGGAAGGGCTTTCGGCGCGCCGCTATCCCGCGCGCTTTGCGGGGGGACTGGGCCAGAGCGGCGTGCAGGCGCTGCGAGACTTCGTGGATGGCGGCGGCACCCTCATCGCCTTCAACGACGCCTGCGATTTCGCGATCGGCGCACTCGATCTGCCGGTGACCAACGTGCTCGCGGCGCTGTCGCCGCGGGAGTTCTACGCGCCGGGCAGCATTTTCCGGCTGCGTCTCGACACCAGCCACCCCGTGGCGGCGGGAGAGACGGAAGAGACGGTGGCCTGGTTCGAGTCGGGACCGGCGTTCGAGGTGCGCGACCCCTCGCGGGTGCGCGTGATCGGCCGCTATCCCGAGCGGCCGGAGGACGTGCTGCTGTCAGGCTGGGTGCTGGGGGCGAACCAGGTCGCCGGCAAGGCCGCGCTCGTGGAGGTCCGGCGGGGACGCGGTCGGGTGATCCTGTTCGGGTTCCGGCCGCAGTACCGGGCGCAAAGCCAGGCGACCTACCCGCTGCTCTTCAACGCCCTGCGCCTCGCGGCAGACCGCTAGAGGGCCGACACCGCGCGCTTGAAAAGCTCGAGGGCGCGATGGTCGAGGCGGTAGAAGGCGCGGGGCGGGAGGCCTTCACCGAGGATGAAGCCGGCCTCGCGCAACACGGCCAGGTGCCGGGATACGGTGGACTGGGCGAGCGGCAGCTGCCTGACGATTTCTCCGCAGGTCTCGCCGCCGCGGCTCCGGGCCAGGATCTGCACGATCGTCACGCGGGCTGGATGGCCCAGCGCCTTGCAGAGCCGGCCGAGCCGCAATCCCGCGTCGATGCCGATGCCGGTCATGAGTCCCAGACGCTGATGTGACCCGACAGCGCCGACGCCGCGACGGTGTAGGGCGAGGCGAGGTAGAGCTGGCCCGGCCCGCTGCGGCCCGGGAAGTTGCGGTTGATCGCCGAAATCGTAACGTCGTCCTTCTTGCGTGACACGCCGGGGCCGGCGTTGATGCAGGCGCCGCACGACGGCTCGACGAAGATTGCCCCGACACCCTCGAACACCTTGTCGTACCCCTGCTGCTGGCAGTACTTGAAAACTTCCTGCGACCCGCACTGGATATAGCAGGTCACGCCATCGGCAACCTTCTGGCCCCGCTCGAGTCCTTCGCGGAAGACGCGGGCATACATGTCCATGTCTTCCTTCTTGCCCGCCGTGCACGAGCCGGCGTAGGCGATGTCCACCTTGACCGGCGCGCCCAGCTCTTCGACGAAGAGGCCGTTGCCCGGGTCGCCGGGCAGCGCGAGCATCGGACGCAGCGAGGACGCATCGATCTCGATCACCTTCACGTACTCGGCGTCCGCGTCCGAGAAGAGCCCGTCGCACCGCTCCTCGGCCTCGGCGCGTGTCATGCCACGCTGGGCGACGAGATAGTCCACGGTCTTGGCGTCGGGCGCGATGATGCCGGTGAAGGCGCCGACCTCGGCCGCCATGTTGGTCATCGTGGCGCGCTCGTCCACGCTGAGCGACTCGACCGCCTCGCCCGCGTATTCGATGATCTGCCCGATCGCGTCGCCGTTCTTCACGTACGGATGACGCAGGATCTGCAGCATGAAATCCTTCGCCGTGACGTTGTCCGGCTTGCGGCCGCGCACCACGACCTTGAAGGACTTCGGCACCTGGGCCCGCACGTCCTTCGTGATCCAGCTGTTGAAGACCGCCGTCGTCCCCACGCCGAAGGCCACGCATCCGACCGCGCCGGCGTGCGGCGTGTGCGAATCGGAGCCGATGATGATCTGGCCGGGCAGCGCGTGGGCCTCGAGAATCTTCGAATGGCAGATGGCCTCGGAGCCCGCGGCGGCGAGCGCGCCATGCAGGTTCAGGCGCTGTTCCAGCTGGCCATACAGCCGGACGTTCTTCGCCAGCGCGAATTCCCGCTGCTTCTTCTCGAGCTGCGCGGCCACGTCGAGGAGTCCCATGTCGACGTGCTCGGGGCGCATTACCTGGTCGAGGAAGGTGAGGTGGTCGCGGAAGAAGAAGATCGACGACGGGTCCTTGAGCGGCTCGTCGACGCCGACCAGCTGGTCGAAGAAAATCGCGGCCATCGGCGTCACGTATTCGTGACTGAAGCGGATGTCGGTCTGGAAGAACCCCTCGTCCCCGGGCTTCACCGCCGGCACGCCGGCCTGCTCCTTCGCGGCATCCACGACCCAGTGCCGGGCAAAGATCTTCTCGGCGACCGTCATGGGCCGTGGGGCGGTCCCCGGCGGGGGCGCCGTCACCTTGCCCTGCAAACGCGCGAGGTTGTAGTTGAAGAGGCCGCCGTACTCGATGATGTCCCTGGTGATCTGGCCTTCGCCCTCGGTGAACACCGCCAGTGGAATCGGCTGGCCCGTCTTCACCTTGTCGATGATCGCGAAATCGGTGGTGGTCAGCACGCCGAGGTTCTGGCAGTTCTCGCGGTAGATGCGCTCGATGCTCTCGCCGACGACGAGCTGGATGCCGGCGCACATTTCCGCATAGGGCGACTGCTCGCGCGAGCTGCCCTTGCCGCGACGCTTGCCCGCCACCGACACGACGAAACCGCCCGCCTTTACGCTGCCGCGCGTGATCGGGAAGCCGTCTCCCGCCTTGAAGCCGAGGTACGGGAACTCGCCCAGGGTCTCATCGAAGTAATAACAGATGTACGCCGGCGTGATTTCGTCGGTCGAGATGTTGTCGCGGAGCGGGATGGACGGGTTCCAGGCCAGGTCGGTGCCCGAAAGCTGGGAGGTCACGAGGCCGGCATCGTCGACCAGGTAGAGCACGCGACCAGACAGGCGGACCTCGCTGTCCCGGCGCGAAACCGGGCGCTGGAGAAGGCTGGTGGGCATGCTGCAAGATCGCCGGAGCGGAATGTGGCGGCAAGCATTGCCAAGCGGCGGACTTTGCGGGTAATGTGCGGCGCCCATGACCCCATCCTCGACCGCCGTTGGCTGCGCCCTGCTGCTCACCCTGGCGCTGCTGGAGCCCGGGCCTGCCGCGGCCCAACGTCCGGCGGTGACGCTGCTCGATACGGCAGCCATCCAGGCGCCGCGGCTGGATGAGAGCTCGGGCATCACCGCCAGCCATCGCCGGCCGGGCATCTTCTGGACCCACAACGATTCCGGCGACGGGCCCTTCCTCTACACCACCGATTCGCTGGGCTCGGACCTGGGCCGGCTGCGGGTTGAAGGCGCGGGCGCCATCGACTGGGAGGACATTTCCAGCGGCGCCTGCACGCGGTCACAGGGCGTCTGCCTCTTCATCGCCGATATCGGAGACAACAACGCGCGCCGGCCGTACGTCATCATCTACGTGGTGCCGGAGCCGGAGCCGCCCAGCTCCGCGGCCGACACCGCCCGGGTCGCGGCGGCGGAAGACACCATCGTCCTGCGCTACCCGGACCATCCGCATGATGCCGAGGCACTCGCCGTCGTCGGCGGCTGGCTCTACATCGTGACCAAGGATCGCACCGGCCCGCCCGTCCTGTATCGCTCGCCCGCGCGCGTGAGCGGCGCACGCGTGCTGGCGCCCGTCACCGTTCTGCCGATGTCCACGGGACTGCTGCGCGGCCGCCTGGCCACGGGCGCTGCGCTGTCGCCCGACGGCCGGGTGCTGGTGGTCCGAACGTATGTGTCACTGCATTTCTTCGGCGTGGGCGACGGGACCCCGATCGCGCTCACCGATCCGGAGGGCGTCGTGATCCCGGTCATCGAGGCGCAGGGTGAAGGCGTCTGCTTCGACGCGCAGGGCCGGTTGGTCCTGATCGGCGAACGCGGCCGGGCACGACATGCGATCGTGGCGCGCCTGCTGGTGTCCGGGATATCGCAGCCGTGACGAACCGGCTGCCACTGCACGTCGCGGCGGCCGTCGTCATCGCCCTGTTTCTCGTCCTCCTGGCCACCTCCGCGCGCCCACCGCGCCCGGCACCACGACTTCGCGCCGCCTACGTGCAGGCGGGAGCGCTGCGGATTCGTTATGCGCGGGGCGGCAGCGGACCGGTCGTGGTCCTGGTGCATGGATTCGGCGAGTCGCTCGTCGCGTGGCGCGGGGTCTTCGACCGCCTTGCCGCGGGCGCCGACGTTATCGCGCTGGACCTCCCCGGGTTCGGCCTTTCATCGAAGCCGGCGACCGGATACTCGACGGACTCGATGGCGGCCGCCGTCATCCACGTCCTCGACGCCCTGCATGTCGCGCGCGCGAGCATCGTCGGACATTCACTCGGCGGCGCGGTCGCCGCCGCCGTCACGGCGAGGGATCCGGCGCGCATCGAGCGCCTGGTGCTGCTCGACGCGGCCCTCGTGGGCGCCCCGCTCGGGCTGCCCGATACCACCGGGGCAAGCGGCGCCACGAGAGTGTCGCGCGCGGCGATCACGGCCTATGAGGCGATGCGCACGCGGTTCACCGCTCCGCATGATCCGCAGTGGCTCGCGGAATCGGATGCCGACGCCGCCTACCTTCCGGCGAGCGACACCGCCTACCGGACGGCACTGGGGGCCGTGCTGGGCGAGTTCGATTTTGCGTGGCTCACCAGCGAGAGGACGCGTCAGCTGCGGCTCCCTATTGCGGTCATCTGGGGGGAGTACGACCCCGTCTTTCCCGTCTCGCACGGTCGGGCGCTTGCCGCCTCCCTTGGCGGAGCCCGCTTCGAGGTCATCCCCAGAACCTGGCATCGGCCTCATGAGGAACGGCCCGACGCCGTAGCCAATGCCATTGCGGCCTTTCTGGGGGTGCGAACAAGGCGCCCAATCGGGGCGAACCCCTAGCGTTGGCGCCCCAAAATCGCATATGTTATCCGCCCGCTTGTAGCCCAACACACCGGCAACACGGAGCGAAACCCTGACGTTCCCCGTAAGTCACCACGTACCAGTGACTTGGCTCATGGCCAACGCATGTCCGTCCATCCGCTATCGCGTCGCCACTGAGATCTTCCCCGACCTGCTGCCACCGGCCGACCTGGAGGCGCTGAGGCTCGAAATCGAGAATCAGCCCGTGGTGCGAGCGATCGTGAAGAAGCAGAAGGACAACGGGGTCTGGGGCGGCAACCTGCTGGGGGTGAGCGCCAACAAGACGACTGGCGTGAAAGACGTCGGGACCGTGCCGCAGTACCGCCGGCTCGCCGAAATGGGCATGGGCCCCGAGAGCCGCCCGCAGAAAATGGCTGCCCGGATGCTCTTCCGGCTCGTGTCGCGAGACGAGGATCCCAAGCTGCTGTTCGAGTACGGCAAGCTCGCGGCGGCGGAGCTCGACGCGGAGCCGTGGATCCGGGAGATCCTGCGCGAGGCCGCCGCGTCGGCCCTCGCCCACGGGGGTCACGGGGACGACCCACGCGTTCGCGGGGCCGCCCACAAGGTTCTGAACCAGGTGTCGGCGTTCGTGCGCAGCGAGCTGGCCGAGAATCCTTTTGCCAAAGCCGGGCGGGCGTGGGTCCTTCACCCGCAGGCCTATCCGCCAACCATGTTTTCCATCAGCCTGCTGTCGTACCTCCCGGCGGTCCAGCGCGAGCGGGCGGGCCTGGTCGAGCGACTGGGCGTGTACCTGTCATCGCCGCCGCCCAAGAAGGCGTTCACCGTTCCCATCGGCAAGAAGCAGTACAAGCCGAACTTCCTGCTCCTGGGTGATCCGATTCACACCTCGGCGTCGGGACAGCCCGATGATCTCCCGCTCGCGCTCTACTGGATGGAAACACTGGCCCGGCTTCGGCTCCTGACATCGTCGACCTCGTGCGCGAAGGTGTGGTACCGACTGTCCAAGGAGACGGACAAGCAGGGGATCTGGCACCCCAAGAATCTCCGGGCGCTCCCCAAGGGCTCGTCGCCCTGGGCCTATCACATGTTTCCGCTCGAGGGCGACTTCAAGAGGCCGGAAGCCAAACAGACCGACGTGACGTTCCGGATGGCCCTGATTGCGAGACTCTCGGGCTGGGAGCTCACGAGGTCGTAGCTTGCATGTAGTAGTTTGTTATGCTACTACTAATATGTGCTAGAGCAATTCGGCTTCACTCCTACAGAAAACAGGGTCTACGAGGCCCTGCTAAAGTTGGGTCCATCAACAGGTTACGCCGTTGCCATGGACCTCGGTATTGCCCGGGCCAATGTTTATCAGGCGCTGGAAGCCTTGGTTCGACGCGGCGCCGGAAGGAAGTCTGCCACTAGCCCTGTTCAGTACGCCGCCGCTGGTCCGGCGGCCCTCCTTGCCCAGCTCGAGCGATCATTCCGCCACAGTCTTTCCCAACTGGAAGAGGAGCTGCGCTCGCTCCCACTCGCCGGCGTCGGTGGTGTCGCGGAGCTCGAGATGCTCACATCGGTCGATCAGCTGATGGCGCGCGCGATGTCGTGTGTCGACTCGGCGACCGGCGAGGTCCTGGCGGTGACCGGTCCATGGGCAACTCCAATGAACGCGCGCTTCCCGCTGGCGCAGGCGCGGCAGATCCAGGTCCGGGCGGTTTCGCTGGGCGACCCAGCGCCGGAGGGGTCGATCGCGAGGCCGGTGCCTGAGGAGCAACTGGCCGCCTACTGGGGAGGGTTTCCGGTGGCGGTCGTCGCCGATCGCGCGCGCGCCGTCTTCGGCGTCATCCAGGGCGACCATGCAAGCGGCGTCGCGACCACCGCACCCGGAGCCGTTCCGTTTCTCAGGCATCTGCTCCGGCGCGAGCTGGCCGGCGGGACCTGAATGAGCGCGCCGACCCCCGACGAAAATTTCAACCGCGCGATGAAGGCGCTCCGCGCGGAATACCTCGCGGCCGCGCCCCAGCGGATCGGCGAGTTGTGGAGCGCACTGGAACGGGTGCAGAATGGTGAGTCGGAGGGGCTCCCCGAACTGCGGATTCTCGTGCACCGCCTGGCCGGCTCGGGTGGCGGATACGGGTTCGCCGAGGTGTCGGCCGCGGCGCGCGCCGCGGACACCTTCTGCCGATCGCTCATCGACGCGGCCGCCGATCCCGGCGCGCGTGACGTTGCTGCATTGCGTGTCCTCATCCAGGGCGTCGCCGACGCCTTTGCGAGGGCCCCGGCTCCGGAGTGAACCAGGTCATGCGAATCGCCGCCGCGCTGCTCTGCCTCGCCGCCGCCGCCACCAGTCTTCCGGCGCAACAACCGCTTGACACCGCCTATACGAGCCAGATCCGCGCCTGGACCTCCGAGCCGCGCTTCAACACCGAATTCACCGACCACATGGTCTCGGACCCGCGGGTGCCGACACCCCTGCAGGTGCTCGGATACGTGCCGGGGACGCCCGGACATCTGAGCTACACCGCCGACGTCAACCGCTACTTCCGCGCGCTCGCCGCGGCGTCGCCGCGGGTGCGGGTGTTCGACGCCGGGCGCTCGGACGACGGTCGCGAGATGATCGCCGTCGCCATCGCCGACGAAGCGAGCATCGCGTCGCTCGACACTTACCGCGACATCACGAGGCGTCTCGCCGACCCGCGCGGCCTGCCGGCGCAGGAAGCGCGCGCGCTGATCACGCGCGGCAAGCCGATCTACTATCTCACCGGGTCGATTCACTCGCCCGAAACGGGATCGCCCGAGATGCTGATGGAATTTGCCTATCGGCTCGCGGTGGAGGACACGCCGACGTTGCGGTCGATACGCGAGAAGGTCATCACGGTCATCACGCCGGTCCAGGAGCTGGACGGCCGGGACCGGATGGTCGACGTCTACAACTACGGCCGCGCCCACAGCGGGGTGCGCCCGCCCCTGGTCTACTGGGGGAAGTACACCGCGCACGACAACAACCGTGACGGCATGGTCCTGTCGCAGGCGCTGACACGCAACATGCTGGCCCAGTACTTCTACTGGCATCCCACCGTCCAGCACGACCTGCACGAATCGGTGCCGTTTCTCTATACCTCCACCGGCACCGGCCCGTACAATCGCGCCATCGACGCGATCACGATCAGCGAATGGAACGAGCTCGCCTTCCAGGAGATCAAGGAGCTCACCAAGCGGGGCCTGCCCGGCGTGTGGACGCACGATTTCTACGACGGTTGGGCGCCGAACTACGTCATGTTCATCGCCAACCTGCGCAATTCGATCGGGCGCTTCTACGAGACCTACACGGCGTTCGGTGCCGAGTGTGACACGGCGCGCCTCGCCCGCACCCAGACATCGGTCGAGTGGTTCCGTCCCAATCCGCCCCTCGACGGCATCCGCTGGTGCATCCGCAACAATATCAACTACCAGCAGTCGGGCGTGATCGTCGCGCTGAACTACGTCGCCGAGAACGGGCAGCGCTTTCTCGAGAACTTCTGGACCAAGTCGCAGCGCGCCGTCGACCGGGGCCGCAGCGGAAGGCCGAATGTCTGGCACATCCCGGCCTCCCAGCCGCGGCGGGTGGAAGCCGCGGAACTGGTGAACCTGCTCCGTCTTCAGGGCATCGAGGTGCACCTGGCCGGCAATGCCTTCACGGCGGGCGCGATGACCGTCGCGGCGGGCGATTACCTCGTGCGCCTCGACCAGCCGTACGGGCCACTGGCGTCGACGCTGCTGGAAGTGCAGACGTACCGCGCGAGCGATCCCGCGCCCTACGACGATACCGGCTGGACCTTCGGCGCGCTGCGCAACGTCGCGGTGCACGCCGTCTCGGACACCGCGGCGCTCTCCCAACCGATGACCCTGCTCACGGAGGATGTCGCCATTCGCGGTGACGTCGCCGACGGGGGTGGCCGGGGCGCCATCCTCGTGCCGGCGACGACCGAGAGCAACCTCATCGTCTTCCGCTACCGCCTCAAGGACATCCGCATGAGCGCGGCGGAGGACAGCTTTACCGTCGGGGACCGGACCTTCCCGGCCGGCACCGTCATCATCCCGGTGAGCGGCAACGCGGATCGCCAGGTTCGCGATGCGGTCACCGCGCTCGGCCTCAGCGCCGTCGCGCTCGCGCAGGTGCCGTCCGTCGCGAAGCACGACCTCGACCTGCCGCGCATCGGCCTCGTGCATTCATGGCAGAACACGCAGAACGAGGGCTGGGTGCGTTATGCGTTCGACCGCTACGCGATTCCGTATGCCTACCTCTCGACCCAGCAGCTGGCCGATAGTGCGCGGCTCTCGCGCCTGGACGTGCTGGTCATCCCGTACATCAGCGACAACGCGCGCGGCATCGTGAACGGCCAACCGATGGCCGGGCCACCGGTACCGTGGCGGCGCACGACGCTCACGCCAAACCTCGGCGGGATCGACTCGACCGACGATGTGCGGCCCGGAATCGGCTTCGGGGGCCTCGCGGCCATCCAGTCCTGGGTTCGCCGTGGCGGCACGCTCATCACCGAGGGCGGCACCGCGTCGGTGCCGGTCCAGTTCGGCCTCGCCCCGGGGGTGGACATCGTCGAGCCGAGGCAGCTTCGCGCCCGGGGAACCATCGTGCGCTCGCGGATCGCCGATCGTCGCAGCCCGATTGCGTATGGCTACCCCGACACGCTCAGCGTCTACTTCAACCAGACGCCGCTCTTCCAGACCGACACCACCGCGGAGCGGGGGACCGAACAGGCGCGCGACAGCGCCATGGTCGCCGAACAACGTCGCACCCGGCCGCGCGTGGTGCTGCAATTCGGGCGGGCGGATTCGCTGCTGGTCTCGGGACTCCTCGAGGCCGGAACGGAGCTCGCCGCGCGTCCGGCGATTCTCGATGTCTCCGTGGGCCGCGGCCATATCGTGTTGTTCGCGATACGGCCCTTCTGGCGCTGGGAAACGCAGGGCTCATTCGGATTCGCGTTCAACACGCTCCTGAATTGGAACGACCTCGGGGTGGGCTGGCCCAGAACCGAGCCCGGCGCAATTCGGATCCGACCCATGCGTTGACAGATCCCGCTCCTGGCCTTACCGTGTCAACCGCATGGTTGATACGATGGTAGCCCCACCAGTCCGGTCTCGGCGGGCCGCAATCCTCGCGGCGGCGGAGCGCGAGTTCGGGGCGTCGGGGTACGCCGGCGGCCGGATCGAGCGCATCGCCGCGGCAGCCGGTGTCAACAAGCAGCTCCTCTTTCACTACTTCGATTCGAAGAGCGGGCTTTTCAGCAGCGCCGTGACGGCGCTGCTGGACCGCTTTGCCCCACCACACGTCCCGGCTGAGCACCCCGCCGAAGAGATTCGCGCCGTGATCGCCGCGTTGCAGGCCGCGGTTCGTTCGGCTCCCGGCCTGCTGGCCATCATCGCCGATTCGTCGGCGAACGACGAGTTCCCGGCCGAAGCCGCGGCCGGCGTTCGCGCCTGGCGGGAGCGCCAGCGGGTGCGCCTGCGATCCGCGGTGGAGGAAGGTCAGCGCCGCGGTTATTTCCGTGACGATATCGACCCCGCCGGCGTCGCCGGCGTCGCGCTTGCAGCCGCCCTTGGCGTGGGTGCCCTGGGCGAGAACGAAGCACCCATCCCGGTAGGCATGCTCATGGCAGATTACTGTGCCTGGCGCTAGAAAACTGATCGGAATGGTGACCCTATCAACCGTGTGGTTGATGGCGCCAGTCGCTATCGCCCAGGACCCGGGCAACGGGCCGGTCACCATCATCAGGCCACCGCTCGCCACGGTGGTTCTCGACCGCGATGGCGGGCTGCTGGCCGAGATCGGGCCGCAGGCACGCAGCTGGGTGCGAATCGTGGATCTGCCCGGGTATGTCGGCCAGGCCTTCGTGGCCACGGAGGACCGCCGCTTCTACCAGCACGACGGCTTGGACGTGGTCGGGGTGTTCGGCGCGATCCGCGACAACCTGCTGCACGGCTTCGGCTCGCGCGGCGCGAGTACCATCACCCAGCAGTTGATCGGCGCGATGGGGCTGGTCGACCGCACCGTTCGCAGCGGGACCGCGGGCATCAATCGCAAGGTTCGCGAGGCGGAACTGGCGCGCGCGCTCGAGCGCCGCTACACCAAGTCGGAAATCCTCGAGGCGTATCTCAACTACATCCTGTTCGGGCACGGCTGGTACGGCGTGGAAGCCGCCGCGCGGCATTACTTCGGCAAGCCGGCCTCGGAGCTCAGCCTGGCCGAGGCGGCGACGCTCGCGGCGCTGCCCAAGTCGCCGTCCGATTACGATCCCCGCGATCATCGCGCGGCCGCGATCCAGCGCCGCAACATCGTGCTCGATCTCATGCTCGACCAAGGCTACATCACCGACGCGCAGCGCCGCGCCGCGCTCCATACACCAATGCGCGTGGTTCCCGACGACGGCTACAGCGTGCGCGCGCCCTACGCCGTCGAGTGGGTGCGTCAGTGGCTCTCCGAGAAGTACGGCCTGAACGCCGTCAACACCGCGGGCATGGTCGTCACCACCACGGTCGATCCGTTTCTTCAAGCCGCCGCCTCCGCCGCGCTGGTCCAGGGTCTCGCGAGGGTCGAGAGCCTGCCCGGGTACCGTCATCCTCGTTATGCGCCCGGCACCGCGGGGCGGGGCGAGCGCACCCCGTACCTCCAGGGGCTCATCGTGAGCCTGGACCCCGCCAACGGCGACGTGCTCGCGCTGGTGGGCGGCCGTGATTTCCGGGACTCGGAGTTCAACCGCGCGGTGCAGGGATTTCGCCAGGCGGGGTCGGCGTTCAAGCCCTTCGTGTACGGCACCGCATTGTCGCAGGGACTGCCGCCCACGGCGATCCTCGACGACGCGCCGATTTC
>JAYTEN010000164.1:0-2862 GCA_043735145.1 Gemmatimonadota bacterium
CGGATCGCGGCCTTGTACTCGGCGACGAGGGCCTTGAGGTCGGCCGTGGGCAGGTCGATGTCGCGGGTGACGCCGCGCTCCACCTTGCGGGCGTGGAGCAGCCGCTCGAACGGACTGCGCGCGCCCTTCAGGCCGAGCACCACGTCGCCGTACATCTGGACGAACCGCCGGTAGGCGTCGTAGGCGAACGTCGGATTGCCGGTCTCGGCCGCCAGTGCCTCGGCGACGGCGTCGTTGAGCCCGAGGTTGAGGACGGTGTCCATCATGCCGGGCATCGACACCGCGGCGCCCGAGCGGACGGACACCAGCAGCGGCCGCGTGGAGGCGCCGAACGTCCGGCCGCACAGCTCCTCGACGCGCTGGAGGTAGACGGCAACGTCCTCGCGCAGCGAGTCGGGATAATGCCGCGTCTTGATGTATTCGATGCAGAGGTCGGCCGAAATGGTGAAGCCGGGCGGGACCGGCACGCCCAGGTTGGTCATCTCCGCCAGGCCGGCGCCCTTGCCGCCGAGGACCGTCTTCATGGCGGCGGTGCCGTCGGCGCGCCCATCTCCGAAGAAGAAGACCTGGCGCGGCATCAGGCGGGCTCGACGACGAAGCCCGACGTCGTCGCGTCGGCCGGGATCTCGGTCGGATAGCGGCCCGACCAGCAGGCGTCGCAGAAACGGTCCGCCGGCCCCGCGCTGGCGCCGAGCATCCCTTCGCGCGAGAGGTAGCCGAGCGAGTCCACGTCGAGAAACCGCTTGATCTCGTCCACGCTGTGGTTGGCGCCGATCAGCTCCTCGCGGGTCGGCGTGTCGATGCCGTAGTAGCACGGGCCGATGATCGGCGGCGACGCGACGCGGAAGTGCACCGCGCGCGCGCCGGCGTCGCGCACCATCCGTACCAGCCCGCGACTGGTGGTGCCGCGGACGATCGAGTCGTCCACCATCACCACGCTGCGCCCGGCGATGATCTCGCGCACCGCGTTGTACTTGATCTTGACCTTCGCGTCGCGCCCCGACTGCACCGGGTGGATGAAGGTTCGGCCGACGTAGTGATTGCGGATCAGGCCGTGCTCGAAGGGAATGCCGCTCTCGCGCGAGAAGCCGAGTGCCGCGGCGTTCGACGAGTCGGGGACCGAGAAGACGCAGTCGGCGCCCGGCGCCGGATGCTCCCGCGCCAGCCGGCGGCCGAGGTTGAGCCGGAACTCGTGGACGCTCTCCTCGAAGATCATGCTGTCGGGCCGCGAGAAGTACACCAGCTCGAAGGCGCAGTGCTTCACCTCGGCACGGGGCAGGGGATCGAGATACTCGACCTGCCCGCGGCGGATGCGGACCAGGCTGCCCGGGGCCAGCTCGCAGACCTGGCGCGCGCCCACGATGTCGAGCGCGCAACTCTCGGAGGCGACCACGATGGCGTCGTCCACCTTGCCGAGCATGAGCGGCCGGAAGCCGCGCGGGTCCACGACGGCGTACAGGTCGTCGTTGACGGTGATCAGCAGCGAGTACGCGCCTTCGGCCCGCATCACCGCCTCGCGGATCTGGTCCTCGGGCGAGGCCTGGGTGGAGCGCGCGATGAGATGGATGAGCGCTTCGGTGTCCGCCGTGGACTGGAGCAGGCTGCCGGTGGCGACCAGGTCGCGGCGCAGGGCCGCGGCGTTGGTCAGGTTGCCGTTATGCGCGATGGCCAGCGTGCCCTCGCGATAGCGCACCAGGAACGGCTGCGTATTCACCTCGGCGCTGCCGCCGGCGGTGCTGTAGCGGGTGTGGCCGACGGCGGTGGACCCCTCCAGGGAGCGGATGACGTCCTCGTTGAACACGTCGCTGACCAGGCCGCTGCCCTTGTGGACCCGCGCCACGCCCTGCTCGTCCACGGCGACGATGCCGGCGGCTTCCTGCCCGCGGTGCTGGAGCGAGTAGAGTCCCAGGTAGGTGAGCCGCGCCGCCTCGGGATGGTTGGAGATGCCGAAGACTCCGCACATGGCTAGTCTCCTGCCGCGGCGAGGGCGCGGGGCTGCATGCGCCGGGGAATCGCCCGCTCGTAGATATCGCGCAGGCGACCGACCGGGCGCTCCACGGTCTGTCCGCCGGCCGACAGGCGCACGGCGCCGTCCACGGCCCCGGTGCCCCCGATGGCGATCGCCGGCACGCCGTGCGTCCGGGCGAGGCCGATGAGCCGGTCCACGCCTCCGCGGGCGACGCTCACGACGGCGCGCCCCTGCGCCTCGCCGAACATCGCTTCATGGAAGCTCAGCGCGGGCGCCGCGGCGGCGAGATCGACCGCGATGCCCAGCGCGGCCTCGCCCGTGAAGGCGGCCTCACACAGCGCGACGGCGAGGCCACCATCGGAGACGTCGTGCGCCGAGCGCAGCAGCCCCGCCGCGGCGGCGGCGACCAGGAGGTCCACCAGTGCCCGCTCGGCGGAAAGATTCACCCGCGGCGGGGCGCCGAAGATCTCGCCGGTATGCCAGGCGAGGTACTGCGATCCGCCCATCTCGGCGGTGCAGGAGCCCAGCAGGACGATGGTGTCGCCCGACGCCTGGAAGGCGGCGGGCACGCGCTTCGTGACGTCGTCCAGGATGCCGACCATGCCGATCATCGGCGTGGGCATCACCGCGCCGCTGGGGCTCTCATTGTAGAGGGAGACGTTGCCGCCGGTGATCGGGGTGTCGAAGGCCCGGCACGCATCAGCCATGCCCCGGCACGCCTCCTTGAACTGGAAGAAGATCTCCGGCTTGTCGGGATTGCCGAAGTTGAGGCAGTTGGTGACCGCGAGCGGCCGCGCGCCGGTGACGGCGATGTTCCGCGCCGCCTCGGCGACCGCGGCTTTGCCGCCCTCGTACGGTTCGAGCCACACGTAGCGCGCCGGGCAGCCGCTGGT
>JAYTEN010000165.1:0-3711 GCA_043735145.1 Gemmatimonadota bacterium
GCGAGTCCGCCGAGCGAAAGCTCGTCAGGGATGATGTAGTGCTGCGCATCCGTCATCAGGATGCCGATCAGCAGCGTGATGAAGACGGCGTCGCGCAGCGCGTCGAAGTTCGGCCCCACAAACCAGACACTGAGCCCCCACGCCAGCGCGACGGCCAGCTCGATCAGCGGATACTGGATGCTGATCGGGTTCCGGCAGGTGCGGCATCGGCCGCGCAGCACCAGC
Source organism: Gemmatimonadota bacterium (assembly GCA_043735145.1). Taxonomy (GTDB): domain Bacteria; phylum Gemmatimonadota; class Gemmatimonadetes; order Gemmatimonadales; family JACORV01; genus DASXPG01. The sequence continues at coordinate 226 of JAYTEN010000165.1, forward strand.
CACGAGAACACCGGGATGTTGTCGTACCACTTCACCATCGAGCCGCACTTCGGGCAGCGCGAGCGCGGGCGCACCACCGACTCGCCCCGCGGCAGGCGCCAGATGCAGACGTTGAGGAAGCTGCCGATCAGCGCGCCGAACAGCCCGCCGATGATCGCCAGAAGGAGGTCAAGACTCACGCGTCAGCCCGTGGAGAAGGATGCCGGCCGCGACGGCGGCGTTCAGCGATTCCGCACCGGCCCGCATCGGCACGGTCACGCGCGTCAGCGGCCCGGTCCACGTATCCCATTCCGAACGCACGCCGTGGCCCTCGCTCCCGATGACCAGCGCCGCGCCCGGCGGAACCGACGGCGCGGCCTCGCGCAGCGCCATGCCGTCCTGCACCGCGAGGGCGACGGGCCGCGCGCTCCAGGCATCGCGGACCTCGCTCCAGGTGGCCTGTACGACCGGATGCCGGAACAGCGCGCCCATGGCCGACCGCACGACCTTCGGATTGCGCACGTCGGCGGTGCCGTCGAGCGCGATGGTGCCGCGCGCCCCCAGCGCGTAGGCCGTCCGGATCATCGTGCCCACGTTGCCGGGATCCTGCACCGCGTCGATGATGAGGACGGGCGCGTCGCCTTCCGGAAGCGCCGCCAGGCTCGCGGGCGTCCACCGCACCACGGCGAGCACGCCGCTCGGCGTCTCGGTGTCGGCGAGCTCGTCGAACTCCTTGCGCGGCACCACGCCCAGCTCGACCCGCAGCGCCCGCGCGGCTTCGAACAGCGAATCCTGGGCGACGTCGTCCGCGGCCAGCATCGCTTCGATCTTCGCGCCGCTGTGGAGCACGTCGGTCACGAGGCGGTAGCCTTCGGCGACGAGCATGCCCCGCTCCTCGCGGCCCTTGCGACGCGACAGCTCCCGGACCAGCTTCGGAATATTCATGCCGCTCAAAAGATACCCGTGAAAATCGCACTGACCATCGCCGGCTCCGATTCGGGCGGGGGCGCGGGCATCCAGGCCGACCTCAAGACCTTCCAACAGTTCGGCGTCTTCGGGACCAGCGTCCTCACCGCCATCACGGCGCAGAACACGCTGGGCGTCGTGGCGTGGGAGCCGGTGTCGGCCGACCTGGTGGGCCGGCAGCTCGACGCTGTCGCCACCGATCTTCGGCCCGCGGCCTTCAAGACGGGGATGCTGGGAAGCGCGGAGGTGGCGCGCACCGTCGCCGCCGGCCTGGCCCGGCACAACCTGGTGAACTACGTCCTCGACCCCGTCATGATCGCGACGTCGGGCGACCGTCTCGCCACCGACGACACGGCCGCCGCGATCGCTGCGCTGCTGGTGCCGCGCGCGAAGCTGGTCACGCCCAACCTCCACGAGGCCGGTGTGCTGACGGGCAAGGACGTGCGGGCCACCGGCGACATGGCGCAGGCCGGCCGGGTGCTCATCGAGATGGGCGCCGAGGCGGCGCTCGTCAAGGGCGGCCATCTCGAGCGCGAGCTGTTGATCGATGTCCTGGTGACGAAGACCGGCGTGCGGCGATTCGAGCACTCGCGGCGGAACACGACATCGACCCACGGCACCGGCTGCGTGCTCTCGGCGGCCATTACCGCCGGGCTGGCACTCGGCCGCGGCGTCGAGCAGTCGGTAACTGACGCGGTTGACTTCGTGCAGCGGGCGATCACGGCCGCGCCGGGCCTGGGCGCCGGGCATGGACCGTTAGGCATGTTCATTGACCCGCCCGGTCCGTAGGGGCGGCCCCGGAGGCCGCCCGCCGTCAGACGCCTTTGACGATCCCCCGAACCAGTCGCGCCAGGTCGCCCTTCACGCGGTCGGCCGTCTCGAGCACCTCGGCGTGCGAGAGATGCGCGCCGCCCAGGCCCGCCGCGAGGTTGGTGATGGTCGAGATCCCGACACACCGCATGCCCCGCGCGCGCGCCGCGATCACTTCGGGCACCGTGCTCATGCCCACCGCGTCGGCCCCGATGCGCTTCAGCATCTCGATCTCGGCCTTGCTCTCGTAGGACGGCCCCAGCATCGCGGCGTACACCCCCTCCTCGAGGTGGATCTTCTCGTCGGTCGCGACCTTCCGGGCGAGCTCGCGCAGGCCGGTGTCGTAGGGGTCGCTCATGTCGGGGAACCGCTCGTCGCCCTGGACCACGCGGCCGATGAGCGGATTCAGGCCCATCATGTTGAGGTGGTCGGCGATGAGCATCAGCGTGCCGGGGGTAAAGGTGCGGCGGATGCCGCCCGCGGCGTTGGTGAGGATCACGGTGCGCACGCCCAGGGCGTGAAAAACGCGCACCGGCAGTCCCGCGACCTCGGGGGTGTGGCCCTCATACAGATGAAAGCGGCCGCTCTGGGCCAGCACGCTCACGCCGCCCAGGGTGCCCGCGATGAGCTCGCCCGCGTGGCCGACGACGCCCGGCTGGGGAAAGCCCGGGATCTGCGCGTATTTCACCCGCACCGCATCCTCGAGTTCATCGCCCAGGAAGCCCAGCCCGGAACCGAGGACGATGGCGACGGTCGGCGCGCGCGGCGCGATGGCGGCACGGACGGCGGCGGCGGCCGCGGGGACGTCGGGAGCGGTGCTCATGTGATGGCCTCCAGTTCGCCCTTGATCTTCGCGACCAGGGCTTCGCGCTCCCGGAACGGCAGGAACGCGCTCTCGAAACCGAACAGGATCATCCGATCCAGCTCGGCGCGCGAGAACCGCAGCTTTGTGTGCGCGTTCCACAACTCGTCGGTGAGCGACACCGCGCTCATCAGCCGGTTGTCGGTGTTGATGCACACCACGATGCCCATGTCGAAGTAGCGCCGAATGGGGTGCGACTCGAGTGAGGCCACGGCGTGGGTCTGCACGTTGCTGGTCGGGCAGATCTCGAGCGGCACGCGGCGGTCGAGCACGTACTGCTCCAGCTCCGGGTTCTCGTAGAGGCGCGTCCCGTGCCCGATGCGGTCGGCGTGGCAGTAGTGCAGCGCCTGCGCGATCGACTCGGCGCCGTAGGCCTCACCGGCGTGCACCGTCGTCGCCATGTTGTGGTCGATGACGGTGTAGAAGGCTTCCTTGTGCTTCTTGGCGGGGAAGTTGTACTCCGCCCCCGCCAGGTCGAACGCCACCACACCGCGGCCCTTGTAGGCCACCGTCAGGTTCGCCAGCTCGAGCGACACCTCGGGACTCATGTTGCGGATGCCGCAGATGATGAGCCGCGAGTCCACGCCGAATTCGGCCTGGGCCCGCGCCATCCCGCGCAGTGGCGCGTCCACCGCCTCGGTGAGCGGCATCCCGCCCCGCGTATTCAGGATCGGCGAGTAGCGGATCTCCATGTACCGCACGTTCTCGGCGTGGCCGTCCTGGAGCAGCTCGTAGGTGCAGCGCTCCAGTGCCTCGGGCGTCTGCATCACCGCCAGCGTCACGTCGAAGCGCGCGAGATAGTCCACCAGGTTGCGCGCATCGGTGACGTGCATGTACTCGGCGAGGGCCTGCTCGTCGGTCGCCGGGAG
>JAYTEN010000166.1:0-6241 GCA_043735145.1 Gemmatimonadota bacterium
CTGCTGCTGGTGACGGGAAACTTCACGCGGCTCGCGGGACTGATGAGCGGGCTGACGCCGGGGTTTCTGAAAAACCGACTGTAGGGGCGACCCTACCGATTCGGTGTCGCCACGGCGAGGCTCTCCTCCAACTGCTGCCGCCGCAGCAACTCCCAATAGCGCCCGCGCCGCTCGAACAGCTCGCCGTGTCTTCCGGTCTCGACGACCTTCCCGCGTTCCAGCACCACGATGAGGTCGGCGTCGCGCACGGCGGTGATGCGGTGCGACACCACGACCGCGGTTCGTCCGGTCAGCGCGGACTCGAGGTTGCGCAGGATGGCCGACTCGGTCTCGGTATCCACGGCGCTCAGCGCGTCGTCGAGGACGACCAGGCCGGGGTTCCGCGCCAGCGCGCGCGCAATGGCGGTGCGCTGCTTCTGGCCGCCGCTCAGATTGATCCCGCGCTCGCCGAGCATGGTGTCGTAGCCCTGCGGGAAGGACGCGACCGTCTCATGCAGCTGCGCGACCCGGGCGGCCGCTTCGACGGCGGTGTGGTCCAGCTCGCCGAGGCCGATGTTGTCCTCGATCGACTGCGAGAAGAGGAACGTGTCCTGCGGCACAAAGCCGATCGCGTGGCGCAGCGTGGCCAGCGGCATCTCGCGCACGCTCACGCCACCGACAAGCACGTCGCCCCGGTCGGGATCGGCCAGACGCGGAATCAGCTCGACCAGGGTGCTCTTGCCCGCACCCGTCGCGCCCACGACGGCCACGAGCGATCCAGCCGGCGCGGTGAAGGAGACCCCCTCGAGCGCCCAGCCGCGATCCTTCTCCGCCGCTTCGTCCGCCTGCCGCTTCGGCACGGGATAGCGAAACCAGACGTCGCGGAACTCCAGAGAAAGAGGACCGGAGACCGCGGACTGACCGGGGACCGACGACCGGGGACCGGGGGCCGGATCGGCGATCGTGGGTTGGGTATCGAGAATCACCTGGATGCGCTTCATCGACGCGGCGCCGCGCTGGAACAGGTTGATCACCCAGCCCAGCGCGATCATCGGCCAGATCAGCAGCGTGAGATAGGTCGCGAAGGCGACGAAGCTGCCCAGGGTGACGGTACCGCGGATCACCAGCGTGCTGCCGTACCAGAGCGTGATCACGCCCCCCAGGCCGCCGATCAGGGTGACCAGCGGAAACAGGGCGCCGTAGGCACGGGCAAGGCGCAGGTTGCGCCGGAGATATTCCTGTGAGAGCGCGAGAAACTTTCCGGCCTGCGCGCCTTCCTGGCGGTACGCGCGCACCACGCGCACGCCGGAGAGATTCTCGTGCGCAAACGTGGTCAGGGTGGCGAAGTGGGCCTGCACGTCACCGAACCGCTTCTCGAGCGCCGGGCCCAGCGCGACGATGGCCAGGGGGACGCCGATCATCGGCACCATGCCGAGACCGGTGAGGCGCCAGTCGATCCGGCCCATCAGCGGGATCGCCATGGCGAGGCGGGTGAGCGTCTCGGTGAGGTACATGATCGCCGGTCCCACGACCATGCGCACCGCGCCGAGGTCGTTGGTGGCGAGCGCCATCAGGTCGCCGGTGGGATGCCTCCAGTAGAAGGCGGGCTCCAGCGTCTCGAGATGGGTGTACAGGTCGGCGCGCAGGTCGGCCTCGACGCGCCGGCTCACGCCGTTCAGCAGGGTGCGCATGACGAAACGCGACGCGCCCGTGCCGACGGCAACGGCGACGAGCAGCAGGGCGAGCGTGGTCACGACCGACAGCGGGCGGCCTGACGAGAGCGCGTCGATGCCGCGCTTGAGCAGTTGGGGACCCGAGAGCTGGAAGAGGTTCCCGAGAATCACGCAGAAAAGCCCCAGCGCTACCTGGTTGCGGTAGCGCCGGAAGTACGGAAGCAGCGAGCGGAGCAGGGTCAGCTCGCGGGCCTCATCAGGTACCGCGCCAGCCACTCATGCACGTTCGTCCACCAGACCAGCTGGTTCTGCGGCTTCCCGATCCAGTGCCCTTCGTCGGGGAAGGAGAGGAAGCGCGACGGCACGTTCTGCCGCTGGAGCGCGGTGAACATCTGCATCCCCTCGGTCTCGGGAACGCGGTAGTCGAGCGCGCCGTGGATCACGAGCGTCGGCGTGTGGAAGTTCTGCACGAAGCGGTGGGGCGACCAGCGCTCGTAGTCCTGGCGGTTCTGCCAGTAGGGCCCGCCGAACTCCCACTCGGTGAACCAGAGCTCTTCGGTAGCGCCCGCCATCGCCTCGAGGTTGAAGACGCCGGCGTGGCTGATCAGCGCCTTGAAGCGGTCGCTGTGCCCGTTGATCCAGTTGATCATGTAGCCGCCGTACGACCCGCCCGCCGCGGCCATGCGCGTCGAATCCACGTACGGGAGGCGCGCCACCACGTCGACGCCGTTCATGATGTCCTCGTAGACCTTGCCGCCCCAGTCGCGTGAGATCCCGTCGGTGAAGCGCTGGCCGAACCCGGTCGAGCCGCGCGGATTCAGCATCGCGACGACGTACCCGGGCGCGGCGAACATCTGCGGCGCCCAGCGGCTGCCGAAGCCGTCATACCAGGCGCCCTGCGGGCCGCCGTGGATCAGCACCAGGACGGGATAGCGGCGGCTCGGATCGAAGTTCGGCGGCGTGAGCAGCAGGCCGAAGACGCTGTCGCCGCCCGCGCCGGTCCATCCGAATTCGCGGGCCGGATTCATGGCGACGCCGGCGAGGCGGTCGGCATTGAGGTGCGTGATCGCCAGTGGCGGGTGCGGATTCTGGTGCGAGATCGACCAGGAGTAGACTTGCGGTGGCTGGTCCACCGCGTCGCTGGTCATGGCCATCTCGGGGCCCGCGGTGGCCGACGCGACGGAGAGGCCCGACGGGTCCATCCCCGGGAGGATCTCGTGCACGTCGCCGGTGGCGAAGACGATGTGCACGCCGATGTGACGCTGCCGCTTGTCGGCGAGCGCGACGAGGTCGTTGCCCCCGGGCAGGAAGGCGTACTCGAGAATGTTGTAGTCCCAGTTGCGGGTGACTTCGCGCACCTGGCCCGAGCGCAGGTCCTTCACCATCAGGCGCCAGCGGTCGCTCTCGAAGTTGGCCCGCTCCTGCGAGAGAAAGGCGAGGTAGCGGCCGTCAGCGGTGAAGAGGGGCGTGGATTCGCCGCCGTTCATGCCGGCGGTGCTGAGCGTCGGCTCGCCGCCCGCGACCGGCACCGTGTAGATGTCGAGGTTCGTCGTCCACGCCTGGTCGCGCGTGGCGAGCTTGGTCGTGAAGGCGATGCTCCGGCCGTCGGCGCTGAAGGCGTACTGCTCGGAGCCGCCGAAGGGCGGAACCGGCGAGTCGTAGTCCTTGCCGGCCAGCAGGTCGCGCGCGGGCGCGCGGCCGTCGGCATCGACGACGAAGATGTGGCTGCGCAGGCCGTCCTCGTACTGGGTCCAGTGCCGGTAGAGCAGGCCGTCGTAGACGCGGGCGCGGCTGGGCCGGTGCTCGTCCTCGGTGGTACGGCGCTGGTTGCAGGCATCGTCGCTGCACGACGGGTAGACATCCGACACGAAGGCCAGCATCCGGCCGGTCGGCGACCAGATGACGCCGTCGGCGCCGGTCGAGATCGTCGTCACGTTGCGGCGCGTGCCGGACTGGACGGCGTACAGCACCACCTGGGGCGTGCCGCCCCGTGAGCTGATGTAGGCGATGGTGGTGCCGTCGGGACTCCACTTCGCGCTGCGCCCGCCGAGCGAGTCGGTCGAGACCTTCTGCGCCTGGCCGGTGCCGCTTGCCGGTGCCAGCCAGAGATCGGTCTTGCGGCGATTCGCCTGGAGATCGGTCGTCGTCACCGTGTAGGCGATCCAGCGCCCGTCGGGCGAGATCGCCGGCTCGCTGGGCCGGTCGAGAGTGAGAAAATCGGGGAGTGCCAGCGCGCGGCGCTGCTGCGCGGCGAGTGGCATCGCAATGATCGCAAGGAACGCAAGCACCAGACGCTTCATGGGAATCCTCGTTGGAGAATCGTACCGCCGTACCGCCGGACCGCCGTACCGCCGTACCGCCCTCAATAACCCGCCGCCCTGCTGGGTACTCGCGGATCGGTCACGCCTTCCAATCCGTTTCGGGTAACCCGAATGGCACTCACCGTCGCGAACGTCCCTTCGTCGGCGCCGAAGTGATGGCCCATCGCTTCCAGCCGCGCACGCGTTGCGGGCGTCAGCCCGCCGGTTTCGATGGCGACCGAGTCGGGGCTCGCGTTGTGGTGGATCCGCGGCGCGCTCATCGCTTCGGCGAGACTCATGTGGTGGTCGATGACGTTCGAGATCACCTGGAGCACGGCGCTGATGATCTTCGCGCCGCCCTCCGACCCCAGCACCAGCGACAGGTGGCCGCGCGGATCGACGACGATCGTCGGCGTCATCGAGGAGAGCATCCGCTTGCCCGGGACGATGGCGTTGGCTTCGCCCGAGTGCATGATGCCCATGGTGTTCACCGCACCCGGCTTGGCGGTGAAGTCGTCCATTTCGTCGTTGAGAAAGAACCCGGCGCCCTCGACCACGACCAGCGACCCGTAGCCGTTGTTGAGCGTCGTGGTGAGCGCCGCGGCATTGCCCGCGGCGTCCACCACCGAGTAGTGCGTCGTGTTGCTCCCCTCGTGGAGCGGCAGCGCGTCGGTCGGCGTGGCGTGCCCGGGATCGATGGTGCGCCGCTGCTGCGCGGCATAGGCGGCGCTCGTCAGGCGCGCGATCGGCATGCGCACGAACGCGGGATCGCCGAGGAGGTGATTGCGGTCGTTGAAGGCGCGGCGCTGCGCCTCGATCATCAGGTGGCGCTCTTCGGCCGATCCGAAGGCCGGCAGCTGGTAGCCGGCGAGAATGTTGAGCGCCTGGATCACGGTGACGCCGCCGCTCGACACCGGCGGCATCGAGAGAACCTGGTAACCGCGGTAACGGCCGCGCACCGGCTCGCGCCAGATGGGCCGGTAATCGCGCAGGTCCCCCAGGGTGATGATGCCGCCGGTCCGGCGCATCTCGGCGACGATGAGCTCGGCGGTGCGGCCTTCGTAGAATCCCGCGCGCCCCGACTCCGCGATGCGCTCGAGCGTGGCGGCAAGGTCGGGCTGGCGCAGGGTATCGCCCATGGCCCAGGGGCGGTTGTTCGGCACCCAGTACCGGGCGGTGGCGCCGTAACGCTGGAAACGCTGCCTGCTGTCGAAGAGCGAACGGCCGCGCGTGTAGTCGAGCACGTGGCCGTCCCGGGCGAGGGCAATCGCGGGCTGGAGCAGGTCACGCCAGGGCAGGTGACCGAAGCGGTGGTGCATTTCCCACAGCCCGGCGACCGAGCCCGGCACGCCGATGGCGCGCGGGCCGATCCACGAATCGGTGGTGACGTCGCCCGCGCCGTTGAGGAACATGTCCTTCGTCGCCGCCGCGGGTGCCGTCTCCCGGAAGTCCAGCGCGTAGGCGCGGCCGCCGCGCGTTCGGTAGAGCAGGAAGCCGCCGCCGCCGATGTTGCCCGCCGCCGGCACGACGACCAGGTGCGCGAAGGCGACGGCGACGATGGCGTCGATGGCGTTGCCGCCGCGCCGCAGGATGTCCGCGCCCACCTGGCTGGAAATCGGGTGGTCGGCCGCCACCATCGCATGCGGCGCGACGACGGCGGGCGTGACATTGTGAAAACGCCAATTGTCGGGGATCTGGGCCCGGAGTGGGGACGTGGGGACATGGGGAAGTGGGGACGCAAAGACGCATATCCCCACGGCCAGGATGATTCTCTTCATCGTCCCTCGCTCTTCCCCACTTCCCCTCTTCCCCACTTCCCCACTTCCCCTCTTCCCCACTTCCCCACTTCAGTATCCTGCCGCACGCGAGGGAATCCTCGGATCCGTGAACCCCTCGAGTCCGCGCGCCGTCACGCGGACGGCTTCGATGACGGCGTTGTTGCAGCCGGGCGCCGCATAGGGAGGGCGGTTCTCGCAGCCGCGACTGCCCGCCGGGTGCGTGAAGAAATGATGCCCCATCGCCTCGAGCTGCCGGCGAACCTCGGGGCTGACGCCGTTGTTTTCCCAGCGGATCGAGTCGGGCAGCGCCTGGTGATGGATGCGCGGCGCGGTGATCGCCTGCGCCAGGGTCATGCCGTGGTCGATGATGTTGGAGATCACCTGCGTCACGGCGGTAATGATGCGCGGCCCGCCCGGCGCGCCCACGACCAGCTCGAGCCGGCCCGCGGGATTCACCACGATCGCCGGCGTCATCGCCGACAGCATGCGCTTGCCGGGCGCGATGGCGTTC
>JAYTEN010000167.1:0-18742 GCA_043735145.1 Gemmatimonadota bacterium
CGCCGCACCGAGTTCGGAATCCTGCGCGCCGCCGGCGCGACGCGGGGCCAGGTGCTCACCCTGATCCTCGCGGAGGTCGCGGTGCTGGGCCTGGCGGGCGTCGCCATCGGCCTGCCGGCGGGCTACGTCGCGGCACGGGCCAACATCGGCGTCGTCAGCCAGACGATCAGCAGCCTCTACCTGCTCAACGAGATCGAGCGCCTCGATGTCCCGCCATTGCTCTGGATCCTCGCGGCGGCCATCGGGCTGTCCGGCGCGATGATCGGCGCGCTCGGACCGGCGCTCGACCTGGCGCGTGCCGACGTGAAGGAATTGCTCGCGCCCATCTCCCTGCACGAGCGCACCGGCGCCGCCGCGGGGCGCTTCTTTCTGGCCGGCGCCCTGATGCTCGCGGCCGCCGCGGCCTGGTACTTCGTCTTCGGGCAGTCCTGGCAACCCGGGGGCTTCGTCCTCGCCGTCGCGGTGCTCCTCGCCGTACCGCTGCTGTCGCCGTGGCTGGTGAGGGTCGTCGCCTCGAGACTCACGGTCCACCGTTTCGGGCTGGCGTACAGCATCCGCAGCCTCGCCGTGCGGCTCCAGACCACCTCCTTCGCCGTGGCGTCGCTCGCCATCGCCGTGGCCATGCTGGTCGGGATCACCGTCATGGTGGGAAGCTTTCGGCGCACCGTCACCGTGTGGATTGCCGGCACGCTGCGCGCGGACGTGTACATCACCACCCTGTCGTGGCGCGGCACCGGCGCCGTGGGCACCCTCGACGACTCCATCGTGACGTCGATCGAGCGGATGCCGGGCGTCCGGTATGCCGACCGGCTGCGTGGTTTCCTGGGGTTCACCGGCGATCGCCGCGTGGGCGTCGTGGGCGTGGACTTCGCGCTGCCGGAAGGCGAAGCGCGCTTTCCCCTGCTCGCCGGCGACCCGGGCACCGCGTTCCGCGCCGTGCGGCAGGAGGGCGCGGTGATCATCACCGAGCCGCTCGCCCGCAAGGCAGGACTGGTCCCTGGAGATTCCATCCCCCTCACCACGCCACGCGGCGAGCGGCGCTTCCGTATCGCCGGCGTGAGCTACGATTACAGCTCCGAGAACGGCGGCATCGCGATGGACCTGCGGACGATGGCCACGATCTATGGCCCCGGCCCCCTCAACAGTATCGCGCTCTACCTGGAGCCGGGCCGCGATCCCGAGCGCGTGATCGACGAGATCCGCGCCGCGCTTCCCGCTGCGCCGCTCAACCTGCGCAGCAATCGGTCGCTGCGCGCGGAGGTGTTCCGGATCTTCGACCAGACCTTCGCCGTGACGCGCCTCCTCCAGGTGCTCGCGCTGCTCGTCGCCGCCGGGGGCATCACGCTGACACTGCTCATTCTCGGGCGGGAACGCCGGTCGGAGCTCGCCGTCTACCGCGCCCTCGGCGCGCACCGCCGCCAGGTATTCCGGTTCTTCGTGGGCAAGGGTGTCGGTATCGGCCTCTTCGGCCTCGCCATCGGCCTCGCCGCCGGCGCCGCGCTGGCCTGGATTCTCATCTTCGTGATCAACCGCGCGTACTTCGGGTGGACCCTCCAGCTGGCGTGGCCCTGGGGGCAGCTGGCGGGCGGTGCCCTCACCATCCTGCTCGCGGCGATGATCGCCAGCCTCTATCCGGCCGCGCGCGCCAGTCGGACGCCGGCAACGCAGCTGTCGCGGGACGACCTGTGATCGGGGACCGGGGACCGGGGGACCGGGGACCGATGAGGATTCTGGTGCGGATGCTGCTGGTCGCGCTGTCGTTAGGCGCCGTGGCGCAGGACTCGGCCTGGACGCCCGCGCGGCCCGACTACGCCTGGTCGTTCCCGCGCGACCACTACGCGCACCCCGCCTACAAGACCGAGTGGTGGTACTACACCGGCCATCTCGCTGACACCCGCGACACCGCCCAGCGGTTCGGCTACCAGTTCACCTTTTTCCGCATCGGCGTGAACCCGCGGCCCGCCGACAGCGGCTCCGACTGGGCCGCCCAGATGCTCATCATGGGCCACGCGGCGATCACCGATGTGCGCACCGGCCGCCATTACTTCAGCGACGTGCTCTACCGCACCATTCCCCTCCTCGGCGGCTTCGGCGCGCCGGACGATTCACTGATCGCCTGGAGCCGCGGCCCGGCGGGCACCGAGCAGCGCTGGACCCTGGCGCGGCGGCGTGACGGGTTCGCCGTCGCGATGGCCGACCGGCGCCGGGGGTTTTCCTTCGACCTCGAAGCGTCGCCCACCCGGGCGCTGGTCTTCGAAGGACCGAACGGGTTCAGCCGCAAGGGACCCGGCCCCACCAGCGCCAGCCAGTACTACAGCTTCACGCGCCTCCAGACGGGCGGCACGCTGCGCCTTGGCGACCGCGTGTTCAGCGTGCGCGGCACCAGCTGGATGGACCAGGAGATCGGATCCAATCAACTCGCGCGCGAGCAGGTGGGATGGGACTGGTTCGCACTCCAGCTCGACGACGGCCGCGACCTCATGCTCTACCTGCTGCGCGACTCGACCGGCGCCACGAGCTGGGCCAGCGGCACGCTGGTCCCGCGCATCGGCGCGCCGCGCTACCTCGCCGCCGCCGACTACACGATCCGTCCCTCAGGCACCTGGACGAGCGATTCCACCGGGGCCCGCTATCCGGCGCGCTGGACCGTCTCGTTGCCGGCGGACAACCTGACGCTCGAGGTCGTCCCCCTGGCCGCCGACCAGGAAAACCGCAGCGCCGTGCCGCGCGGACTCTTCTATTGGGAAGGAGCGGTGGAAGTGCGCGCCGAGGGCCGCGCGGTCGGCAAGGGCTACGTGGAGCTCACGGGCTATGGGAAGGGAATTCGCCCGGCGCTCTAGCCTTCAGCCTTCAGCCTTCAGCCTTTGAGAGTAATCCTGACCGTCGTCCCCGGCCCATCCGTCGGTGCCACCGCGATGGTGCCGCCCCAGCTCTCCACCAGGCGCTTCGCGATGGCCAGGCCAAGTCCGCTGCCGCTCGTCGTCGCGCTGAATCGCGGCTCGAAGATGCGCCCCATCAGCTCGGCGGGAATGCCGCGGCCGTCATCGCGCACCTCCAAGATCGCGCTGCCGCTGTCCTCCCTGGCGACCAGCACCACGCGATGCGCACCCGCGTCGCGCGCGTTCTCGCACAGGTTGACGAGCACTTCGGACAGCTCGTCGCGCCGGGCCAGCGCCCGCGCCGGCTCCGTCACCAGCGCCTCCCACTGCGTCGCGCCCTCGCCCATGCGGTAGAGCTGCACCACGTCGCGCACCACCGCGGCGAGATCCACCGACTCGACCGGAACGGTTTCTCCCCCGGGCAGCGCGAACCGGCTGAAGGCGCGCGCGATGCCGTCGAGCCGGTCGATCTCGGCGAGAATGCGCTCGCCCGTCGGCGGCAGCACTGTCGCGATGTCGCCCGGCTTCTCGCGCACCAGCCGCAGCAGGTGCTGCACCCCGAGCCGGATGGGCGTCAGCGGATTCTTGATCTCGTGCGCGACCTGCCGTGCCATTTCCCCCCAGGCGAGCACTCGCTGCGCCCGCTGGCCCGCCTCGACATCGGCGGCCGCCTGCGCGAGTGCGCCCCGGATCGGCTCCAGCTCGATCGGCATCGATGCGGGGTCGATGGCCGGGCTCTCGCCGGTGCCCACCGCGAGCGCCGCGCTCCGCAGCTGCTGGAGTGGTCGCGCCAGGGTCCGGGCCGCCGTGCCCGACAGCACGATGGCGGCGACGAGCCCGCCGAATCCCGCCACCAGCAGCGCGATACCCAGGTCGGCCTCGCGGCGCTGGAGGTTGCGGTCGCCCAGGAACTCCGGCGCCGCCAGGATCGCGACGCCGCCGCGGTCCCCGCGCTCCACCAGCCGGAATCCCACCAGCACCGGCGCCGGGGCGGCGCGCTGGTCCGCCGTCAGCTCGATCTCGTCGCCGTAGGCGAGCCGGGGATACACCTCGTCAGGCACCAGCAGGTCGACGAGGCCGAGGTCGGCGAGCACCGGCGCCGATGTAGCCCACAGCACGCCGTCGCGCGACAGCAGCAGCTCGGCGTCCACCCGCTGCGCCGCGGCGGTGACGCCGCTGTCGCCGGTCACGCGCGGCTCCGACGCGATCAGGCTCGCCGCGTCGCGCAGCGTGCGCTGGAGCAGCAGTTGCCGCGCGCCGCGAAATTCGTCCTCGAGGCGGTTGAAGCTCCACAGGGCGAACACCAGCGTCGGCGCCACGAAAAAGAGCGCCAGGCTCACCGAGAGCCGGAACCGCAGCGAGCGCGTGGCCCGCGGCCAGGCCCGCCGCAATGCCGGCAGGGTCCGGCCGGACGCCGATTCGACCAGCAGCCACAGCAGCCCCAGCGCGGCGATGTCGAGCACCAGCAGGAGCACGCCGCGCTGGAGCAGCGCCGAGGGTCCGCGCAGATCGATGTGCGCGTGCACATGGCGCGTACCCCCCGACAGGGACACCGTCCGCTCCCCGTGCACCAGCCAGCCGTCCCGGCGCCACAGCACCCAGTCGGTCGCCGGCGCGCCCGGGTTCGAGGGCGGCGCGAGTATCACCTCGTAAGGCGCTTCGGGCTCGATCCGCGTGCCGCCCAGGAAGCGCGCCAGCCGGCTCGGCAGGATGAGCCGCGAGCGCGGTCCCACCGTGATCGTCACCACCCGCCCGTCGCCCATCGGGATCGCGGCGATGCCATGCACTCCCGGCACCATCGACACCGGCTGCACCAGGGGCAGCATCGCTTCGGCAGCGGCGCGCGCGGCACCGGCGATGACCGTGTCCGGCACGTTGAGATCGGCCAGCTCGAGCCCGAGAATGCGCTGGCCTCCGGGATTCCAGACCGCCAGCTCGGCGGGATACCCCTGGACGCCGAGGGTGCTGCGCTTCCAGAGCACGAACAGGTCGCCGGGCGTCCGGGGCGCCGAATCGATCGGCAGCTCGTGGATGAGCCGGTCGAGCTGCGCCACGGCGGGCGCATCGCTGCGGTCGCCTAACGCCTCGAGGTCGCGCGCGGCCAGCGCCATGCGCCCCTCCGTCGTCGCGCCCCAGGTCAGCAGCGCCGCCGAGGATCCCGCCACCACGGCCACCGTCGCCATCGTGCTCTTGAACGGCATCGGCCGCAGCGCGATGAGGAGCGCGGGCGTCCAGAGATACGGATACCAGGGCGGCCACGCCGTGCCCGGTTCCCACAACCAGAGTCCGAGCACCGCGAGCGCCAGCGCGATCGAACCCGCCAGGTATGGCCAGCGCGGCGCCGGCTTCGGCATTTCCCGCCCGCGCACCAGCGCCGCCGCCAGCAGCACCAGCGCGCTCGCGGCCACCACCAGCGCCGCCTGCCATGTCGCCCAGAGCAGCGGCGTTACCCCGTCCGCCGGCGGGCGGATTCCGCGCGCCAGCGCCTGGAGCAGGTAGGGCGCCGCCAGCGTGCCGACCACGGCGAGCAGGCGGCCCGGACGCGAGGGCGCGAGCCCGCGATGCCACAGCGCCGACGCCGCGACGAAGACCACGATGCCCGCGAGCAGCAGCGTGCCCGCCGAGGAAGAGAACGGACCCAGCAGGGCCTGCGCGTAGGTATCCTGCGAGAACATCGACTGGTGCCCGAAGGTCTCGCGCAGCGGCGCCCGCGCCACGAACGCCAGGGCCGCCGCGGCGGGAAGAAACCCCAGCGCCCCCGCGCTGCGCACGCCGACGCACCCCGCGATCAGCAGCACGCCGAGAGCCAGGAATGCCGCGATGCGGCGGGATGCCCGCAGCTCGCTCGCGGAGGCGGCCCGCTGGAGCGGGGGCACCGACTGGACCGCGAACAGCGTGTCGCTGCCGTTCGGCTGCACGTAGTCGAGCACGCCGGAGTCGCGCGGCGCGGCGTCAGGATCGAGAAATCGCAGGCCGACACCGGTGTGCTGGACGAACTGGTCGGTCAGGGCCGTGCCCACTCGTGGCACGTCGTCGGCGCGCGCAAGCAGCACCACCGCGGCGGCGGTACCCGTCGCCGTCTGGCGGCGCGCGACAAGCCACAGGTAGAATGGAGTCGTGACGACGGACAGGTCCGGACCGATAGCGGTAATGGCGGTGCGATGCAGGCCGGCCCATGCGCGCGGCCGCCCATGCGCATCGAAGAGCACGACCCCGTACGAGGGGCCGCTCGCGCCCGTCAGCGCGTCGAGCGCCGCGAACGCCGCGGCGTCGGTGTCGGTGACGGCGGCGGCCCGGGTCGCGAGGCCGCGAGCCAGTGCGACCGCCTCGTTCACTTCGCCGCCCAGGCGCTTCGAGGCGCTGGTGACAGCTTCCTCCCGAACGCGGGCCCAGTCGTGTTCGATGCGCCCCAGCGCGTATGTGCCCGACATGGTTGCCAGCGCGAGCCCCGCGACCGCGGCCGCGCCGAGCCAGCCCAGGGTGCGGGGCAGGTCGCGTGACCGCCGCCGCAGCGCTCCCAGGACGAGCAGCGCCGCGAGCACCGCGCCCGCGGACAACACCCAGCCCGGCACGCGCATCCACTCGGCCCCGATCACCGCCGATGCGCACAGCGCCGCCAGGAATGCCACGGTGCGCCTCACGTGACCTCACCGGCCCCGCAGAAACCGCTTAGGCTCAAGGAGCTCTCGCCGGGCGTGGCGCGGCAGACCGCCGCCGCGAACCCGCGCATCATCGTGCCCATCGGGACGACCGAACAGCACGGGCCGCACCTCGCCCTGGGCACCGACACCTTCGTCGTCGAACGCCTCGCCGACGACCTGTCAGCGGAATTCCAGGTCCTCCGCGCGCCCACCATCGAGTACGGCGTCAATGACGACGCGCTGGAACGCTCGTTCAGCGGCGGCGCGAGCGTCCGCCGCAAGACGCTGCGGCGTTTCGTCAACGACCTGCTGCCCGATTGGGAAAAGCTCGGCATCCGCGAAATCCTGATGTTCACGATGAATGGCTACGCGCCGCACCAGGAAGCGCTGGGAACCGTCGTCTCCCGCACGGCGCGGGTACGCGTGATCGATATCCTCGGCGTGGACTTCGGGCTCATGATCGAGCACCCGGACGACCCCATCCACGGCGGCGAGGTGGATACCTCGCTCGCCCTGTACGTCTGCCCGCACCTGGTGCAGATGAGCGCCGCGATCGACTATATCTTGCCCGACCCGCACCTCAGGCGCTACCGGCGTGGTTCGTCGCTCGACCTGCCGGCCGAGTCCACTGGCTCCATCGGCCGCGCCACGAAGGCGTCGGCGGAGAAGGGCCGGGTGCTGTACGAAGCGATCGCGGGACGCCTCCGGGAACGGGTATTCCAGGGTCCGCCACCCCGGGCCCGGACAGTGTAGCTTTCGGGATGCGCCAACCGCTTGCCCTTGCCCTGCTCTGCGCCTTCGCCGGCCCGTTGCAGGCGCAGGAGTACCTCGACCGCGGCACCTTCGTCCTGAAGCGGGGCGAGGCCGAAACCGGCCGGGTCGAATTCGCGGTACGGGCCACCAGCGGACAGCACGGCACCGGCGGCCTGCTCGTGATCGGCACCACCCGCACGCCGGCTCACGAGGTCCAGTACATTCTCGAAGTCTCTGCCGATCTGGCTCCGGTAAGCTACCAGTTGACGGAGAACAGCGGCGGTCGCGTCGTGCGCCGGATGTCGGCCCAGATCGCGGGGCCGCGCTTCAGTGCCCGCACGACGACCGATGCCGGCGAGGTCTCCCGCGAGCTTCCCGTGCGGCCTCCGTTCCTCATCCTGGCCACTGACGACTACACGGTATTCCATTTCGCGCCGCGCCCCGACGCCGGTTCCAGCCGGCCCATCAACGTCGTGCGCACCGAAACCCTGACGCCCACCACCGGTACGGTGACGGGTGAGGGCGAGGATTCGGTGCAGGTCGCCGGTCAGTACCTCCACTGCCGCCGTTACCTGCTTCGCCTGGCCGATGGCGAGTCGCACCAGTTCTGGATCACGCCGACCGGCAGCCTGCTCCAGGTTCGCACGGCGGCCTCGGGAGTGCTGGCGACCCGGATACAGGCACCCACGAGATAAGAAATGCGCCGCATTCTGCGTTGCGTAATCCCACTGCCGGGACCCAAGTAACCCTAATCCGCACCACTACTTGACCCCCTGCCGGGACGGAATGTTGTTTCGCCGGTTCGGGGCGCCTCCAAGTGAAACTCGATACATCGTGGTGCCGTACATCACAACAGACTCAATCCATCAGGAAAAGGACCATGCGTACACGACTCATTGTCGGCTGGATCATTCTGTTCTCTCTCGTTGCAGCCATTGGCTATGCCCAGCAACCCGCCCCGGGGAACATGGCGCCGGCGGCCGCCTCCGCTGCGACGGTGGTCCCGACGCGCGCGCTGGCGCTGGGCGACGCGCTCGAGATCGCCCGCCGGAGCAATCCGGACTACCTGTCCAGCCTCAACGACCGGTGGCCGGCGCGCAGCTATCAGCGCAGCTCGTTGCTCAACCTGATCACGCCCAACGCGAATATCTCGTATGGCGCCCGGAAAACGGCCGAGGGCACGACGGTCATCTCGGGCATTCCGGTGCCGCGCTTCAATCCGTCGAATAGCGGCAGCAACTGGTCGCTCTCGTTCGGATACACGCTGGCGGGGAGCACCTTCGCCAACCGCGGCCAGGCTTCGGCCGAATCGCGCTCGGTCGAAGCGGACATCGCCGGCCGCCTGACGCTGGTCGAGACCAACGTGCGTTCGCAGTACCTCACGCTCATCCAGGCCAAGGCGCAGCTGGATCTCGCCCAGCGCGCCCTCGAGCGAGCCGCGGAAAACATGAACCTGGCCCGCGCCCGCTTCTCGGTCGGCCAGGGCACCCTCATCGACGTGCGGCGCGCCGAAGTGGACAAGGGCCAGGCCGAGGTCAATCTGCTGACGGCCAACCAGGTGATGGATAACGAGTCGCTGCGCCTGTACGAGCTGCTCGGCATCCCGCCCACCGAGATCGTGCGCATCAACCCGACCGACAGCTTTCCGGTCACCGAACCCGCGTTTTCGGAGAGTGACCTGACCCGTCTCGCGCTCGAGGAAAACCCCGGCATCCGCTCGCTTCGCGCGCGGGAAACGTCGGCCCACTGGAGCACGCGGTCGGCCTACAGCGAGTACCTGCCGAGCGTGAACCTGTCGGCCAGCTTCGGCGGGTATCGTCAATACGCGGCATCGTATTCCGACACCAGCCGCACGCCGTCGCTGGTTCCGGAGTTCCGGTCCAGCGGCGCCAACCCCCTGTCGCTGTCGCTCTTCGTGCAGATGCCGCTGTACGACGGCTTCCAGCGCGCGACCCAGATCCAGCGCGCCCGCGCGACCGAGGATGACGCGCGGCAATCCACGCGCGCCCGCGAGCTCAACGTGCGCACGCAGGTCTCGTCGGCCTATCGCACCTTGCTGACCAACTACCAGAAGATCGCGCTCCAGCGCGCCAACAAGGCCGCATCGGCCGAGGCGCTCGAGCTGGCGACCCAGCGGTATCGCGTGGGATCGGGGACCTATCTCGAGCTCCTCGACGCGCGCAACGCCGCCGACCAGGCGGATGCCAACTATGTCAACGCCGTGTCGGACTATCACAAGGCCATTGCCACGCTCGAGAACGCCGTCGGGCGTCCCCTTCGTTAAGGATCGGACACCAATCAATGGGTAAGCGCGGAAAGCTGTTTCTCATCGGCGGGGGACTCGTCCTCGTGGCGGGCGTCGTCGTGCTGAGCGCCGCCAAGCGGCGGCAGCCCTCGACCGAAGTGCGCATGGAGAAGGTGACCAGGCGCAATCTCACGTCCGTCGTGAGCGCCAGCGGCAAGATCGAGCCCAAGCGGAAGGTCGACGTGTCGTCCGACATCACCGGGCGCATCGTCGACCTGCCGGTGCGCGAAGGCGACATGGTGACGAAGGGCCAGGTCGTGGTGCGCATCAACCCGACGCAGTACGAGGCGGCGGTGCAGCGCTCCGAGGCCCAGCTCGCCGGCGCCATCGCCAGCGCGACGCAGGCCCAGGCCAACAAGGACCAGGCCGAGCGCGCCTACACCCGCTCGCGGGACATCCGCGCGCAGAACGCGCAGCTGGTGTCGCAGGAAGCCCTCGAGCAGGCCGAGACGGCGCACCGCATCGCGGTCGCCAATCTCGAAGCGGTGTCGCGCCAGGTGGACCAGGCGCGCGCCGGCCTGCGCGAATCGCAGGACCAGCTCCGCAAGACGACCATCACCGCCCCGATGGCCGGCCGCATCACGCGGCTTGCCGTGGAGGAGGGCGAAGTCGCCGTGCCGGGCACCTTCTCGCGCGAGACGGGCCTGCTTATGACGATCTCCGACCTCTCCGTCATCCAGGTGAAGGTCAAGGTGGACGAGACCGACGTGGTGCGCATTCATCACGGCGACTCGACCGAGATCAGCATCGACGCGTTCCCCGATACCACCTTCACCGGCCGCGTGACCGAGATCAAGAACTCGTCGGTGGCGGGCGCGACCAGCGGCAACTCCGGCCTCAACACCGACCAGGCCGTGGATTACGAGGTCATCGTGACCCTCGACAATCCGCCGGCCGGCGTGCGCCCCGACCTCTCGGCCACGGCGCGCATCATCACCGACACGCGCCGCGGGATGCTGAGCGTGCCGATCATCGCGCTGACGGTGCGGCCGGCGTCGGACACCATGGCTCCCGACACCAGCGCGCGCGGCGCCGCCAAGCGCCCCGCGACGCGCACCGGGATCGCTGCCACCGGCGCCGCAGGCCAGGACACGGCCACCGGCCGGAAGCATGACATCGAAGGTGTGTTCGTCGTGGACACGCTCACCATGGCCGCGCGGTTCCGGCCGGTGCGCGTCGGCATCGCCGGCGACGAGTATTTCGAGGTGCTCAGCGGCGTGCGCGAGAACGAGACGATCGTGGCCGGCCCGTACCAGGCCATCCGCGACCTGAAGAACCAGTCGAAGGTCCGCGCCACCCAGGGCGGCAACCGGGGCGGCCCGCAGCCGGCGCGCAACTGATGACGGGCGACGCGATCATCCGCACCATCGGCCTGAAGCGTGAGTACACCATGGGCTCGGAGATCGTGCGCGCCCTGCGCGGCGTCGACCTCGAGATCCAGCGTAACGAGTACGTCGCCATCATGGGCCCGTCGGGCTCGGGCAAGTCCACCTTGATGAACCTCATCGGCTGCCTCGATACGCCGAATGAGGGTCAGTACTGGCTCAACGGCCAGGAAGTCTCGAAGAAGACCGACGACGAGCTGGCCCGCGTGCGCAACCGCGAGATCGGCTTCGTCTTCCAGACCTTCAACCTGCTGCCCCGCGCCACGGCCCTGCACAACGTGGAACTGCCGCTGGTCTACAGCGGCATCAACGCGAAGGAACGGCGCGAGCGCGCCGCCGCGGCGCTCGAGTCGGTCAGCCTGGGCGACCGCATGACCCACAAGCCTAACGAGCTGTCCGGCGGCCAGCGCCAGCGCGTCGCGATCGCGCGGGCCCTGGTGACCGAGCCGTCCATCATCCTGGCTGACGAGCCGACGGGCAACCTCGACTCGCAGACCAGCGAGGACATCATGCGCGTCTTTGCCGAGCTCAACGAGGCGCGCGGCCAGACCATCGTCATGGTGACGCACGAGCACGACATCGCCGCGCACGCCCGGCGCGTGGTGACCCTCCGCGACGGCCTCGTCAGCTCCGACGAGTCGACTATAGCCGCCACCCGGTGAGCATTTTCGAAGCGATCCGCATGGCGTTCGGCATGATCCGGGCCCAGAAGATGAAGAGCTTCTTTTCCGCCGTCGGCGCGTTCGTCGGCGTGACGTTCCTCATCGCGGTCGTCTCGATCGTGAACGGGATGGACCGCTACATGCGGGAGGATTTCGCCGGCAAACTGTTCGGCGTGAACACCTTCACCGTGCGCTTCCGCCCCCAGGTGAATTTCGGCGAGCAGAGCGTCGAGGAGCGCCGGGCGCTGCGGCGCCGGCCGCGGCTGCGCGAGGAAGACTACCTCGCGGTGCGCGACGCCCTGGGCGATCGCGCCATCGTCGCTAACGAGAGCGAAGACAACGTCAGCGTCTACTACGGCACCCGGCGCTCGCGCAACGTCGACGCCAAGGGCGTCACCGACACCTGGTTCCGCATCCGCAACGTCAAGATCGCGCAGGGCCGCGTCTTCTCGCCCCAGGAAGTCGAGCGCGGCGCCAACGTCGTCGTCATCGGTTCCGACCTCGCCACCAAGTACTTCAGCAGCGTCGACCCCCTCGGCAAGATCATCCGGATCGAGGACTTCGAGTTCCGCATCATCGGTGTCGCCGAGAGCCAGGGAAAGATCTTCGGCCAGTCGCTGGACAAGTTCGTGATCGCGCCCTACACCTCCCCGATGAAGCGCCTGGTCAATCCGCACAAGATCGTGGACGGCATCATGGTCAAGACGCCCGACATCGCGTCGATGCATGCCGCCATGACCGACATCGAGGCGTTGATGCGCAGCCGCCGGCACCTGCGCCCCGGTATGGAAAACAACTTCCACCTGGAGACCGCCGACGACGTCCTCAGTGTCTGGGCCAAGATCGCCGGTGTGCTCTCGCTGGCGCTCCCGATGCTGGTCGGCATCTCGCTGGTCGTGGGCGGCATCGTCATCATGAACATCATGCTGATGGCCGTCGCCGAGCGTACCCGCGAGATCGGCGTCCGCAAGGCGCTCGGCGCGCGGCGCAAGGACATCCTGCGCCAGTTCGTCGTCGAGGCCGCGACCCTCTCGACCAGCGGCGCGATACTGGGGATCGTCACCGGCGTGATCCTCGCCCGCGTCATCGACGCGCTCTCGCCGCTCCCGGCCAAGGTGTCGGCCGGCTGGATTGTCGTGGGCGTGTTCCTGGGTGTCGGCGTCGGCGTGGTCTTCGGCGTGTACCCGGCCAGCCGGGCGGCCCGGCTCGACCCCATCACCGCACTGAGGCAGGAATGACGAGGTCCCGCGCCACTATCGGCGTCACCGCCCTGCGCGAGGGCGTCGGTATCGCCCTCGACTCCCTGCGCGCCAACAAGACCCGCGCCGCCCTGACGATTCTCGGCATCGCCATCGGCGTCATGGTCGTCATGGCGATGGCCGCCACGGTGAAGGGCATCAACAGCACCGTCGACACCATCCTCGAGCAGACCGGCCCGACGACGTTCTACGTCTTCCGCGCCGAGAACGGCAACAACAACGACGACGACGAAGTCGACAATCCCTGGTGGCGCAATCCTCCGCTGACGGTCGCCGAGCACCGGATGATCGAACAGCTTCCGTCGATCGACGCCGCGACGATGGACGACAACAGCACCCGCGCGGTCACGGCCGGGGCGTCGAACGGGAGCGTCAACATCTACGGCCGCAGCGCGGCGTGGCCCCACGTGAACGGCGGCGACATCGTCTCCGGCCGGTCCTACACCAACGTCGAGGACGCGGCCGGCGACAAGGTCGCGGTCCTCAATGAGAAGGCCGCCCTGACCCTGTTCGGGCAGCGCGACCCGGTGGACCAGATGGTGCGCGTCGCCGGGCAGAGTTATCGCGTGCTCGGGGTCTACCATTCGCCGCCCAATCTCTGGTCCTCCGGCTCGGGCCCCGAAGCGTACCTGCCCTACACGACCTACCGGCGCTACGTCGCGCAGTGGAAGGACTGGGCCAGTTTCACGGTGCGCCCCAGGACGGGCGTGCCGCTGCGCGAGGCGCTCGACGAAGTCACCACCGCGCTGCGCCGATCGCGCGGGCTGCGCCCCGCCGAGGCCAACAATTTCGGCCTGCTGACGCAGGACAAGATCCTCGAGTCGTGGAACCAGGCTACCGGCATGTTCTTCCTGGTCATGATCGCCCTCAGCGCGATCGGCCTGCTGGTCGGCGGCATCGGGGTGATCGCGATCATGATGATCAGCGTCACCGAGCGGACGCGCGAGATCGGCGTGCGCAAGGCGCTCGGCGCCACCCGGCGCGAGATCCTGTGGCAGTTCCTCGTCGAGGCGTCGACCCTGACGCTCATCGGCGGCTCGGTCGGCATGATCCTCGGCGGCGGCGCGGTGCAGGCGGTGAAGGCGTTCACGCCCCTGCCGGCGACGGTGCCGCTCTGGTCCATCATGGCGGCCCTCGGCGCTTCGGTGCTGACCGGCATCGTGTTCGGCATCATTCCGGCCAACAAGGCCTCGAAGCTCGATCCCGTGGAGGCGTTGAGGTACGAATAGAGGTGAATGACGTGGAAGTGATCCGAACCTCGCTCACCTCAGCCTCATTCACCTAGATTCACCCGGTGCGTCTCTCCGACAGTCTCGTCCAGGCCCTCGACTCGATCGGGTCCCACAAGCTCCGGTCGTTCTTCACGCTGCTCGGCATCATCGTGTCGGTGTCGTTCCTCGTTGCCGTGCTTGCCGTGATCGCGGGCATGAACGCCTACGTGCGCGAGAACATCGTCCAGGCCATCGCCGGGTCGAACACCTTCCAGGTCCGCCGCGACCCCATCCTCAGCGGCTTCAGCTTCGACGAGCTGGAATGGCAGCGCATCGAGCGCCGCCCCCGGGTCTCGCGCGAGGACGCCGACGCCGTGGCCCGCGCGATTCCCGGCGCCGTCGCCATCGCGATGCAGACGGGGTTTCCGCCGCCGCTCACCGCGCTGCGCTGGCGCTCGCACGACGTGGACGGGGTCATCACGCTCGGCGTCACGCCGTCCTGGCACCGGATCCAGGAGCACCAGTTCGCGTTCGGCCACGCCCTCAGCGAGATCGACGTCGCCCAGCATCGCGCCGTGGCGGTGATCGGCTGGGACGTCTACGTGAACCTGATCGGCGAGAACGTGGATCCCCTCGGCCAGCGCGTCCGCCTCAACGGCCACGAGGTCACGCTGGTCGGGGTGGTCGGCAAGCGCGGCAGCGTGCTGGGCCAGAGCCGCGACAACATGGTGCTGCTCCCGTTCACGACGTTCGAAGGGTGGTTCGGCCGGCGGAAGACCACCGTCGTCTTCGTGAAGATGGCCGAGGTCGGCGACATCTCCGGCGCCATGGCGCGCGCGGAGGAGGCGATGCGGATCCGTCACCGGCTGCATCCGCTGCAGGAGAACGATTTCACGATCGAGACCTCCGACGCGCTGGTGAGCTTCTGGAGCCGGCTCACCACGCTGCTCTTCGCGATCATCCCCAGCGTCGTCGTGATCGGCGTGCTGGTCGGCGGCATCGTGATCATGAACATCATGCTGATGAGCGTGAACGAGCGCACCCACGAGATCGGCATCCGCAAGTCGCTCGGCGCCCGGGCCCGCGACATCCGCCGCCAGTTCCTGATCGAATCGGTCGCGATGGCGACGCTCGGCGGGCTGCTCGG
Source organism: Gemmatimonadota bacterium (assembly GCA_043735145.1). GTDB lineage: Bacteria > Gemmatimonadota > Gemmatimonadetes > Gemmatimonadales > JACORV01 > DASXPG01. The sequence continues at coordinate 15,243 of JAYTEN010000167.1, forward strand.
CGTCGCCGCGGGCAGCCTCTTCGCCGCCCTCATCGCGGCCGCCACGCCGCTGCCCGCGCGGGTGAGCCTGAGCTCGGTGATCGGCGCGCTGGCGCTGGGCGCGAGCGTCGGCGTGGTCTTCGGCGTGGTGCCCGCCTCGCGCGCGGCGAAGCTCGATCCCATCGACGCGCTGCGGGCCGAGTGAGCTGGCGCGCGCGCGGCACCCACCTGGGCGAGGGCGTCCGCATCGCACTCGGGGCGATGCGCGCCAACAAGCTGCGCTCCTCGCTGACGATCCTCGGCGTGCTGATCGGCGTCACCACGGTGATGGCGATGGCGGCGCTGATCCAGGGCATCAACAACGACATCACGGCGCAGCTCGAGACCGCCGGGCCGACGACCTTCTACGTGGTGTGGTGGTGGAACGGCGGGCTCCAGATCGGGCGGCCACCGGCGGCGATCCGGCTGCGGCCCTTCATCAGCAAGCGCGAGGCCGACGCCCTCGAGCAGCTGCCCCAGATCGAGTACGCCGCGATGTACGGCATCACCAGCCAGCGCGTGGACTACAAGGGCGACCAGACCCGCGCCCTCAACGTGTATGGCGGGAGCCGGCACGGGATCGAGATCGACGGCGGCGTCATGCTGTCGGGGCGCAGCTTTACCGTCCAGGAGGAACGGGTCGGCTCACCGGTCGTGGTGCTCTACGAAGCCGTGGCCCTGCGGCTCTTCGGCGCGGGACAGGCGTTGGGGACGGTCGTCCGCATCGGCACGCACGGGTATCGCGTCATCGGCGTCTACCGGAAGCCCGAGAATCTCTTCGCGTCGGACGGGCAGTCGGAGACGATCGTCATTCCCTTCGAGAGCCTGCGGCACAACTTCCGGTTTCCCGAGCAGCAGAATTCGATCGTCGTCAAGCCCAGGCCGGGCGTGAGCATCATCCAGGCGCAGGACGCGGTCACGCGCGAGCTGCGGCGGGTGCGCGGCCTCAAGATGAACGACCCGACCTCGTTCGATCTCGTCACCCAGGGACAGATCCTGGACACGTGGAACAAGATGACGAGCGTTTTCTTTCTCGTCATGCTGGTGCTGGCGGGCGTGTCGCTGATGGTCGGCGGCCTCGGCGTGACGGCGATCATGATGGTCTCGGTCACCGAGCGCACGCGCGAGATCGGGCTGCGCAAGGCGCTGGGCGCCCGGCGATCGGACATCCTGTGGCAGTTCCTGGTCGAGGCCGCGACGCTGACCCTGCTGGGCGGTGTGGCGGGCCTGATCCTCGGCGGCAGCCTGGCGGCGCTGGTCTCGGCGTTCACACCGATTCCGGCGGTGGTGCCGCTCTGGTCGGTCGTCAGCGCGATCGGCGCGAGCATTCTGGTCGGCGTGGTGTTCGGCATTGTGCCCGCGAACCGGGCCGCGCGGCTCGACCCGATCGAGGCGCTGCGACACGAGTAGGCCAGTAGCCTGGTCGCCTAGTCGCCTAGTCGCCTGGTCGCCTAGTCCCCATTCCCCATTCCCCATTCCCCATGCCTTTGTAGTTTGAAAGCATGAAACTTGACCTCCTTGCCATCGCCGCCCATCCCGACGACGCTGAGCTGACGTGCGGCGGCACCCTCGCCCTCGCCGTGAAGCAGGGCTACGCCGTCGGCATCGTGGACCTCGTCGCCGGCGAGGCCGGCACCCGCGGCTCGGCCGAGAAGCGCGCCGAGGAGGCCGACGCCGCCGCGCGCGCCCTCGGCATCCATACGCGCGCCAACGCCGGACTCGTCGATGCGCACCTCCACAACACCGATGAGAACCGGCGCCGCGTCATCGCGCTCATCCGCCGGTTCCGGCCGCGCACCGTGATCCTGCCCTTCCCGGTCGGCCGCCATCCCGACCACCGCATCGCCTCGGAGCTGGCGCGCGACGCCTGCTACCTGGCGGGCCTCCAGAAGTACGACGCGCCCGGCAAGCCGCATCGCCCGTTCAAGATCCTGTACGCCCTCGCCTACCGAGAAGACCCGGTGAAGCCGACCTTCGTCACCGACATCTCGGCCACCTTCGCCGCCAAGATGAAGGCAATCCGCTGCTACCGGTCCCAGTTCGAGGGCGCCAAGGCCGCCGGCGAGATCTTCCCGACCGGCCAGCATCTCTATGAGCTGGTCGAAACCCAGAACGCGCACTACGGCTCGCTCATCCGGGCACGCTACGGAGAGCCGTACTTCACCCACGAGACGGTCCCCGTCGACGACGTCGTCGCGCTCGAAGGGCAGTCCCTGTGAGCGGGAAAATGCCCGTGTGATCCACGAACCACCCTGGATGCGCCGGCCGGCCGTCTACACGACCGCCCTGATCGTCCTCGCGCTCGTCTACTTCCTGACCGGACGGGCGAGCCTTCTCACCGCGTACAGCAATCCCAGCATCACCGCCGCTTGGGCCCCAGCCGGGATCGCGCTCGCCGCCATCGTCATCGCGGGCTACCGCCTCTGGCCGGCGATCCTCGTAGGGGCCTTCTTCACCTACTCGGACACGACCGGCGGCGGCGTCGCGCTCGGCATCGCCGTGGGCAACACGCTGGCGGCCCTGATCGGCGCGGGGCTGGTCGCCCGCTTCGCCAACGGCCGCAATGCCTTCCGGCGCGCGCGCGATGTCCTCCTGTGGACCGTCTGTGCCGGCCTGATCGGTGGCGCCGTCAGCGCTTCGATTCAGGTCCTGAGCCTGCTGGCCGGCGGACAGGTCGCCTGGCCACAGGCGCCCGACCTCTGGTTCACGCGCTGGATGGGGAACATCGGCTCGGTCACGCTGCTCGCGCCGGCCATCGTCCTGTGGTGGGCCCGGCCGGCGGCGCGCTGGAGCCGGCGCCAGCTGCTCGAGGGCCTCGCCTTCATGGCCGCTCTCCTGCTCGCGATCGACATCGTCTTCGGCGTGCCCTTCGATCTGGCGGGCGACCACCACTACCCGCGCGCCTTTTTCTTCTTTCCGGTGATGGCGTGGGCGGCCTTCCGCCTCGGCTCGCGGGCCACGACGGCCATGCTGCTCCTGGTGGCCGGGTTTTCGCTGTGGGGCACGCTGGCCGGCAAGGGACCGTTCGCCGAGGGCGCTCCTAACGATGCGCTTCTGCTGCTCCAGACCTTCCTCGTCACCACGGCGGGCACGACCCTCGTCGTGTCCGCGGCGGTGGACGAACGGCGCCGCGCCCAGCGGCAGGTGGGCGTGCTGAACGCCGAGCTCCAGCAACGGGTCAGTGAGCGCACCGCGGCGCTGGCGCGAAGCGAAACGCTGCTGGCCGAAGCCCGGGAGTTGCGCTCCCGTGCCGAGGCCGACGAGGAGCGGGCGCGGTTTCTCGCCGAGTCCGGCTCGCTGCTGGCGGCGTCGCTGGACTACGGGATCACGCTGGACAGCCTGGCGCGCCTGGCCGTGCCGCGCATGGGCGACTGGTGCTCCATCCAGCTGCTCAAGGAGGACGGCGGCGTCGAGCAGATCGCGCTCGCGCACGTGCATCCGGAGAAGATCGGCGAAGTCCAGGCACTCTCCGAGCGCTGGCC
>JAYTEN010000168.1:0-11884 GCA_043735145.1 Gemmatimonadota bacterium
AAGCACCGCGCCACCATCGCGCGCGTGGCTCCAGCGGTGCGCTGCTCGTTCGCGAGCCGCGACCCGGAGCGTTCGCTCGAGTACGCATGGATGTACGGCGGCAACGCCGCCTGGAACTCCTACGAGCACGCGCTGGCCGACGAGCGCGTGGACATCGTCATGATCACCACGCCCACCGCGAGCCATCTCGACCTCACCCTCGCCGCCCTGCGTGCCGGCAAGGACGTCATCGTCGAGAAGCCGGCGTTCCTGCGTTCCGGGGACGTCGCCATCGCCGAAGCCGCCGCCGCCGAGGCGGGGCGCTGCGTTTTCGTGGCGGAGAACTACTGCTACAAGCCCCTGCTCGGCGTGCTGCGCAACATCGTCGCGTCGGGCGACCTGGGCGAGATCCGCTTCGTGCAGATCGGCGCGCTGATGCACCAGGTCACCGATGGGTGGCGCAACGAGGCCGCGCTCGCCGGGGGCGGCGCGCTGCTCGAGGGCGGTATCCACTGGCTGGACTTCGCGGCGCACCTGGGGCTGCCGGTCGATTCGGTCGAGGCCTTCCAGGCCGGCGGATGCGGCACGCTCGACCGCTCCATGCTGGTCGCGCTGCGCTATGCCGGCGGCGCGGTCGGCACGCTGCACTACTCGTGGGAGACGCCGGCGTTGCTGCGCGGCCTGCAGCTCTCGCGCATCGCCGGCACGCGCGGCTCGGTCACGTTCGAGTCGAACGGGCTCTTCGTCCACGTCCGCCATTCCGGGCGCTCGCGCTGGATCTTCCCCGGCTTCCGCGACATCTCCGGCTTTCGCGCGATGTTCGCCGATTTCTTCGGTGCGCTGGATGGAGGCAGCGGGCCATCCATGTCGCTCGCCCGTGCCCGCCGCGACCTCGAGCTGGTGGAGGCTGCGTACCGGTCGGCACGGGGAAAGTCGGGAAGTGGGGAAGTGGGGAAGTGGGGAAGTGGGGAAGTGGGGAAGAGTCCATAAACGTTCCACGCCACACCGGAGGATTTCATGTCTGATTCGTCTTCGCTCGCGATCGCCGCGCTGGTCGGCGCCGCCACGGGTCTCCACGCAGCCACGTGGGGGATGTACAAGGACGCGCTCTACGAGGGGTTCAGCCGCTGGAAGTTCGCGCGCAGCGTGCTGATCGGCGCGGCCGCGGGCGCCGTGGTGCAGTCGCTGATGCGCTTCGACCTTCGCGGGCCCGCCGGCTTCGTGCTGCTGGCCGGTCTTGCCTATGCGCTGGAGCGCGGCATCGCCGAGTGGCACAAGAGCTTCGTGCGGGAAGAGGACCAGTCCAAGTACTTCATCCCGATGCAGCTCGCGGTGGGTGGACGCATCGTGCGCAGCCGCGTCGTGCGCGCGCTGTCGGGCCTCGCCTACGCGGGTGCGCTGGCGGCGGTGGCGATCGGCCTGGTGCGGCTCGGGGACGCGGGGACGCCGCGGTTCCCCCTCGTGACGCTGATCCTCCTCGGCAGCGTGGGAGGCTGGATCTCGGCGTTCGGCGGCGCGTGGAAGGATGCGCCGCGCGAGGGCTTCCAGACCCTGAAGTTCTTCCGCAGTCCCGCGGTGTCGGTGGTCTACGCGCTGGCGCTGTCGTCGCTCACCACCAGCTGGCTCGCCATCGCATTCGGCGCGCTGGGCTTCACCATCGCGACCATCGAAACCCACAAGATGTTCGACAACTCGCACGAGCGCGGGAAGTTTGCCGGCAAGCCGGTGCTCTTTCCGGATATCGTGCAGGCACGCCGCCGCTACGTCCCGGTGTACCTGGCCCTGTGGGCGGCCATGCTCGTCACGCTCGCGGCCGCACTCTCGGCGCCGGCGACGGGCCTGCTGGCCGCCATCGACATCGCCGCGCTGCGCGGCCCATGACCAGCGCGCAGTGGGCCGGCCTGGTGCCGCTTGTGCTGACCACCATGTGGATGCGGGGGCCGCTCTCGGGCGTGATGCCGGTGGGCCTGGAGCCGGTGCTGATGCTGTACGGGCGGATCTATCCACCGCTGCTGGTGACGGCGGTCGCCTCGGTATCGGGGATCATCGCGGAGGCCGTCTCGCTGCGGCTGATGCGGGGCATGTTCGGCTTCGCGAAGCTGGCAAAGCTGCGTCAGTCGGTCGACGGCTCGCGGGTCATGCGGCTGTTCGAGCGACGCCCGGCGCTGGCCATTGCCGTCACCGCCCTCTCGCCGGTGCCGGACTGGATCACGCGGACGCTCGCCGCGGTCTCCGGCTATCCGATCGGCCGCTACGTCCTGGCCGACGCCATCGGGCGGCTGCCGAAGCTGTTCATCCCCGCCGCGCTGGGCGTCGTGCTTCCCATCCCCGACGGGCTGTTGTTCGCGATCACGCTGGGATCGGTCGGCCTTGGCGGCGTGATGGTCGTGCTGAAGCTGTGGCGTGGGCGGCGGCGGCGCGCGGCGGCGCTGCGCACGCCCTGCCTCTCTAACGGGAGAGACTGATGCTGAACCTCATGGTGGCGCTCGCCCTGGGCCTGCAAGTGACTCGCGTGGCGGTGGCGCCGGCGGAAACGCTGGTGGTCGAGACGCGCGGCGCCGGCGCGCCGGTGGTGCTCGTGCCGGGACTCTTCGGCGCGATCTACGGCTATCGCGGAGTTGCGGCCCGGCTCGCGGGCCAGGGACGGCGGGTCATCGTCATCGAGCCGCTGGCGATCGGCGGGTCGTCCCGTCCGCGGAGCGCCGACTACTCGCTGACGGCGCAGGCCGGACGCATCGCGGCGGTGCTCGACAGCCTGGGGGAGAGCCGCGCGGTGATCGTGGCGCACTCGGTCGCCTCGGGCATGGTCTTCCGGCTGGCGCTGCTACGTCCCGACCTGGTGCGGGGCATCGTCTCGCTCGACGGCGGGCCTTCCGAGTCCGCAGCGACCGCCGGCTTCCGCCGCGCGATGTCCTTCGCGCCCATCCTGCGCCTCTTCGGGGCCGGCGCCGTGCGCCGGCGGATCCGTGCGTCGCTGATCCGCTCGTCAGGCGACTCCACGTGGGTGACCGACGAGGTGCTCGCGCGCTACACCGAGCGCGCGACCGCCGACCTGTCGGCGACGCTGCTGGCCTTCATGGCGATGGCGGAGTCCCGGGAGCGGATCGTCCTGATCCCCCGCCTGGGCGAGCTGCGCATGCCGGTGCTGCTGCTGGTGGGTGAGGCCCAGCACCCTGGCCGCGTCAGCGACGGGGAGGTGCAGACGCTGGCGCGGGGCCTGGCATCATTCGCCCTGGAGACGGTCCCCGGCGCGGGGCACTATCTCCAGGAAGAGCGACCCGATGTCGTGGTCGATGCGGTGGAGCGGATGCTGTCGCCCACGATCGCGGCGAGTGTATCAGCGGCGCGGAAGTAGCGAGCTAGCGGGCGATCAGATCCTGCGCCTGGCGCAGGAGTATTGCAAAGGCAGCCTCTGACTCGCGCTCGCGCACGTCGTTGATGGTGTTGAATGCCCCGATGATCGCGTCGCCGGTGCGCGGATTCAGGAACATGAGGGTGCGGAAGCCGGCCTGGTCGCCGGTGTGCCCGACGAGGACGCCGCCGGCGGTGTGGCGGATGAAGAACGAGAGTCCGAACGCATCGCCATGCCGGTTTTCCCCGGGCAGCGCGACCGCCGGCCGCCACATCTCCTCGAGGCTCGCGCGGCGCAGGACGGTGTCGAAGCGGCGGGCGAGCGCGGTGTCGCCGCTGGCGGCGCCGGTGAGAAACCGGACCCAGGTCGCCACATCGGCGATGGGCGCGTTCCACCCGCCATTGGGAATGGTGATGCCCGGATCGAAATCGCGGCCGTTCGCCACCAGCCGCTCGCGTCCCAGGCTGTCGCGCTGGAGGGTGTAGTTGTTGGACCGCTGGTCGGCGAGGTGCCAGGGCGTCGCGCCGAAGTAGCTGCGGGTCATGCCGAGGGGAACCAGGATGTTCTTGTAGATGTAGCCCTGATAGGGATCGCCGGTGATGGCTTCGATGATTCGCGCGAGGTAGATGAACGCGGGGTTGCTGTAGCTCCAGCGCGAGCCGGGCGCGAAGGCGATCTCCTGGTACGGCATCATCGCGACCAGCTGCTCCCAGCGCGTGGGCTCGAACGGCTCCCACGGCTTGCCGGTGCCCCAGGGCCAGGTCGGATTCTGGAATCCCGACGTGTGCGAGAGCAGCATGCGGACAGTGATGGCGTCCATCGACCCGAACGGATTGTGCACCTGCCGGATTTCGGGGACCCAGCGCGTGACCGGGTCGTCGAGGCTGAGCAGGCCCCGGTCGCGCAGCTGCATGATCGCGACAGCGGTGAGGGTCTTGGTGTTCGAGGCCCAGTGGTAGATCGAGCTCTCGTCGGCGCGCTGGCCCAGCGCCCGGTCGGCCCACCCGGTTTCGTGGTGCGCGGTGGTCCGGCCGTTCTGCACGAGCGCGAGCCCGGCGCCCACGACGCTGTCGGTCTGCACCAGGGCATCGAAGGCCTGCACCAGCGCGGTCCAGCCGGGCGACTGCGCGCGGGCCGGCACGAGATACAGACACCAGACGGCAAGACACAGGGCGATCCGGCGCCGCAGGAAGCGGTCTCGTGTCTTCCGGTCTGGTGTCTGCATGTTCACGGCATCAGGTGCGCGGCGTCGCCCACGCGGGCCGCGATCATCGCGCGCAGCTCGGCGAGCTGTGCCGCCGAGGCGACCCGCTTGGGGAGGTAGTACGCCTTGCCCTGCGTGAAGTAGAAGAGCACGAACTCGCGCGTCTCGGTCACTCGCTTCATCGCCTTCCAGCGCAGCGCTACCTCGGCGGACTTGCCGCGCACGCGCAGGCCGTGCCCACCGATGATGAGATGAATCGGATGCTGGAGGCTTGAATCGGTGCGCTGCTGGCGCCAGGCGTCGGTCCATCCAAAGCCCCAGAGCGCGAGCCAGATCGCCAGCAAAATGATCAAGGAAGCGGGAATACTGTATTGCAGATATCCGGGATCGTCGTCTATCGCGAACCAGGTGGCCACGCCGTTCCAGATGACGGCCAGGGTGACAGCGCCGCCGAAAAGCAGGCGGAAGCCCTCGTTGCGCAACCGGATGACGTGCTGGGCACGGGCGTGTTCCTTCACGCTCCACGAGTAGGCGAAGTCGAGCGGCGCGGGCGCCGGTGCCGCCGCCGGCCCAGCGGGCTCGGCGGGCTCAGCGCTCATGCGGGACGGGCCGGGCGGGCGGGATGCACGAGCCTGGTGGCCGTCAGAAGGACTGCGTCGAATCGGCCTTCAGCTGGAGCTCCACCCGCACCCGCGTGGTGTCGCCGGCGCGCACGGTGAAGCGCTCTTCCCACGCCTCGAACTCGCTGGTCTCGATCTCGACGGCGTAGCTGCCCGGTGCCATGGGAATCACCCGGCCGGACTTGCGGGTGCCGTCCACCCAGATGATGGCGCCTTCGGGCAGGTCGCCGGAAATCCTGAGATAGCCCATCGCCGCGGCGGGCGCGGGCGCGAGGGCGGCGGTTGCCGGTACGGGCGACGCCGGCGGCGCCGCGTGAGTGGTGGAATCGGGCGCCAGCGCTGCCGTAGTCTTGCGGCCGAAGACGAAATACGCGGCGGCTGCGGCGGCGAGCACGATGATCGCCACGACGATCATGGCCATCGGCGAGCGGCTCGGGGGCTCGGCGATGCCGCCGCTGCTGCGCGCAAAGGCGCCGCGCGGCTCGACGTCGGCGATCGGAGGCGGGGAGGCCTCGGAGGCCGCGGCGGCCACGCCCGACCGCCTGGTCTCCGGGACGGCGCTGATGACCGGAGTGTCGTGCACCACCTCGGAGGGTGGAACCGGAATCGCACTCGGCGTGATTCGCGCGGGCGGAAAGTCCGGCGTCACGATCGGAGGTTCGACGTCTGCCGGGGGCGCGAGGGGCTCAACGGACTCAGGCCACACCGCTGCGGCCGGCGGCTCGGGTTGTTCGGGGGTTGGCGACGACGGTTCGAGGGCCGGGCTCTTTGGACGCGAGGGCAGGGGCGCCATCGGGCGCATCGCGGGCGGCGGCGTGAGGGGCGCGGCGGCGGGATCCGACTCCGACTTTACCAGCTGGAGACCGCACCATCTGCATTTTTCCGAACCGGGATCTGTTTTCTTGCCGCACCGTGGACAGTTCAACGCTATCTCAAGAGTGAAGGGAACCCGACAATGCCAACGCGGGGACCTCGCCGCAAGTGCGAGTAATGCATCGGGCGCGTCGCGTAATGTAACAAAATGTAACGGCTGCGACGCGACTCCGGTGTCTGGGGGGTACGCAAGCACATGGCAGCTCGTCGCAGGCGGCACATCAAGCTGGTCGGACCCTTTACCGATCCGGTGGAGGCGGCGAAAGCGGCGTCGCTTCGTTACGTCAACGACGAAGGGCCCGGTATTCGTCGCCGGAAGTCGGGTCGGGGTTTTGCGTACACGACGCTGGGCGGCGGCCCGGTGCGCGAAAAGGAGACGCTGGCGAGGATCCGTTCGCTGGTCATCCCGCCGGCCTGGACCGACGTCTGGATCACGACGCACGCCGACGGACATCTCCAGGCCACTGGGCGGGATCAACGGGGCCGCAAGCAGTACCGCTACCATCCGCGCTGGCACGACGTCCGCGGCGAGACCAAGTACGGCCGCATGCTGCTCTTTGGGCACGCGCTGCCGTGCCTGCGGGCGCAGGTCGAGACCGACTTGCGCCGCCAGGGCCTGCCGCGCGACAAGGTTCTCGCCATCGTGGTGCGGCTGCTCGAAACCACGCTGATCCGTGTCGGCAACGAGGAATACGCGCGCGCCAACAAGTCCTTCGGCCTGACCACGCTCCAGGACCGTCACGTCGAAATCGAGGGCCCGCACATGAGCTTCCGCTTTCGCGGCAAGGGCGGCAAGGATCACGAGATCACCCTGCGCGATCCGCGCCTCGCGAAACTGGTGAAGCGCTGCCGCGACTTGCCGGGGCAGGACCTCTTCCAGTACGTGGACGACGACGGCGAGGCGAAGGCGATCAGTTCGGGCGACGTGAACGACTACCTGCGCACCATCTGTGACCAGGATTTCACCGCCAAGGATTTCCGCACCTGGGCGGGCACGCTCATCGCGGCGCGCGGCATTGCCGCCGAGGCGTACGCGACGGAGACGGAAGCAAAGACGGCCGCCATCGAGGCCGCCAGGGCGGTGGCGAAGAATCTCGGCAACACGGTGGCGGTCTGCCGGACGTCGTACATCCATCCGTCGGTGCTCGACGCCTACCAGGATCAGGCGCTGCACGACCTGTGGAACAGGCAGCGGCAAAAAGCCCCGCCGGAGGCGGGGCTGCGTGACGAAGAGTGCGCGCTGCTGCGCTACCTGGAGGCCTGCTCGGCGAAGGCGGAGAAGGCGGCCTGACTGGCAGGAACCTGCCGCATCGGATTACTCCTGCGCCACCAGCCAGTCGAGGCCCTGATCGACGGTATCGAAGGTCTGTAGGCGCCGGCCCGTCAGCTGGGTAACGGTCACATAGACCACCCGCTGAAGTCCCGCGAGCCCGACGATGCAGCCGTACTTCACGAATGGCCCGTTGTGCACCACCAGGTCCTTCAGGGCCTCGATGATTTCGCGGTTGAAGCGCGAGCCCTTGACGAAGGTGAGGGTGAGGAGCGAGCGCGGCGGCTGATGCGCGACAATGCTCTTCGAGAGCGCGACGGCGGGCAAGGCGTCCCGGGGATCCTGGATGTTCGACAGGTCGTGGAACAGCACGCGCTTGCCCTTGTGCTCGACGAAGCGCACCCGCGGCTCAGGCGACCCGGGCGCGGAGCCTGCCACTACTCGTTCGACGCGTCGATGATGCGCGCGTTGGCTGGAGGCCGGAAGGTGAAGCTCGCAGCCGGGATCGGCCGGTTGACCTGGAGGCGGTCGAAGCTGATGCGCCGGACCGTACCCGATGCTTCGGTGATCTCGAACTGGCGCGGCAGGCTGTCGGTGCGATCGATCCAGATCACGACCCGGCGATAGGCGCCGCCCGGATGCTTCGGCACGAACGCCAGCGCGTCGGCAGGGCGGGTGCCGACATTCTCGGCCTTCACGTAGCTGATGGTGAAGCGATCGCGCGGCCGCTCGAGAAAGTCGGCAACGATGTCCGGGGTCTGCCCCGGCGATCCGTTGACGGCCGATTTCACCACCTGGTTCGGCGCCGTGGACGGCAGGTAGACCCAGAGATTGCTGCCGTCGGCGAGGATCACGTCGCCGGCGGGCTCGCGCCAGCGCATCGACAGCTTGTTGGGCCGCTGCTGGAGCCACTCGCCGCGGCTGGTCGCGTTGGTGCCGATCATTTCGTCGCGCACCGTCTGCGTGAAGTCGGCGCGCAGCGTGGTGACGTGCGCAAAGGCCACGATCGCGCCATCGAGGATCGGGTTGGCATCCGTCGACTGAGCTTCCAGTCGCCAGGTCGCCAGGCTGACCAGTAACAGCACGGTCGTCGTCGCGCGCGACGCTCGGGCGAAGCTCGGACTTGGCGACTTGGCGACTTGGCGACTTGGCGACTCGTTCAACTGGCCCCCACAGGTTCCGCCACGCGCCGGCCGATGACTTCGGCGATCACGCGGCATTGCTTCATCAGTTCGGTGAACTGCTCCGGCGTCAGGCTCTGCCCGCCGTCACTCAGCGCCCGCTCCGGGTGCGGATGGACCTCGACCATGAGGCCGTCGGATCCCGCCGCCACGGCCGCGCGCGCCATCGGGGTGACGAGGTCGCGCAACCCCGTCGCGTGGCTCGGATCCGCGATGATCGGCAGGTGGCTGAGCCGCTGCACCACCGGGATCGCGGCGAGATCGAAGACGTTGCGCGTCGCCGGGTCGAAGCTGCGGATACCGCGCTCGCACAGGATCACCTGGTTGTTGCCTTCGGCCAGCAGGTACTCGGCGCTCAACAACAGCTCGGTGATGGTCGCCGCGATGCCGCGCTTGAGCAGCACCGGCTTGCGGACCTTCCCCACGCGCTTGAGGAGCGAAAAGTTCTGCATGTTGCGCGCGCCGATCTGGATGATGTCGGCATACTCGGCCACCAGGTCGACGGTGTCGGGCTCCATCACCTCGGTCACGACGAGCAGTCCGGTTTCTTCGCGGGCCTTCGCGAGCAGCTCGAGACCCTTCTTGCCCAGCCCCTGGAAGGCATAGGGCGAGGTGCGCGGCTTGTACGCGCCGCCGCGCAGGATCACCGCGCCCGCGTCGCGCACCGCCCGGGCGGACTCGATGATCTGCGCCTCGCTCTCGACGGAGCAGGGGCCGGCCATCACGCAGATCTCTTCGCCGCCCAGCGTCAGGCCGCCGGGCAGGCGCACCACCGTGTTCTCGGCCCTCCACTCGCGTGACACCTGCTTGTACGGCTGGGACACGTGAATGACCTGGAGCACGCCGCCCAGTCCCATCAGCCGCGATGCATCTACCTTGCCGTCATTGCCGACCAGCCCGACGGCCGTGCGCTGCTTGCCCGGCATCGGGCGGGCCTGGTAGCCCATCTCTTCAATCGTCCGGACCACGGAGTCCAGCTCCGCGGCCGTCGCGTTGTGTGACATCACGATCAGCATTCGAATCGATCTCCGTCCTTCGCCACGACTACACTCCCCGAATACGTCCCGCCGACGATTCCCGGAATGTCCTCGGTCTCGACGGGGGGATAAAGATGCGTCAATACCAGCCGTTTCGCCTCTGCCCGCCGCGCCAGTGCCCCGGCGCTCGTGGGTGTCAGGTGGATATCCATGGCCATGGCATCCGGCAGCGAGCACTCGGCCAGCAGCAGATCACAGCCGCGCGCCCAGTCTCCCACCGCATCACTTGGTCCGGTATCCCCTGTATACACCAGCCGGGCTGCGTTGGTCGCGACCCGATATGCCACGCTTTCATCCGTGTGCGGCGTCTTGCAGGCGTCCAGGGTGACGCCGGTCACCAACTCGATGACGCTCGGCGCGCCGCGCCCACCAGCGGGGATCACCTCGACCACGTCGAGGGGAAACCCGGGATCGGTGACCCACGCGCCGAACGCCGCGGCGAAGGTGCCCAGCTTCGCGCGCATCCCGACGGGCCCGTAGATCGTCAGCGGTGCGGAGCGATGCGCCATCGCGCCGTACTTCATCGCGAAGATGAGCGCCGGGAGCTCGCCGATGTGGTCGGTATGAAAGTGGGTGATGGCGACGTGGGTGATCTGCTGCCAGGGGAGGCCGCAGCGGGCCAGGCCGTGGCAGGTGCCGGCGCCGCAGTCCATCAGAAGTCGGCAAGTCCCCACTTCGATCCAGTGCGCCGCGCTCGACCGCGTCGCCGAGGGCGACACGGTGCCGGTGCCGACGGTGACGAGTTTCACGAGGGACCGAGGAACACGATCCGCTTGGTCTCCCGAAATCCTGGCGCGGTGAGCCGGTAGACGTATACGCCGGGGCGCATGATCGCGCCGGTGTCGTCGCGGCCGTCCCACGAGAAATTGTCGTCGCAGGTGCCGGGCGCATCGCCCCTCGGCCGTCCGTAGCGGCCCGCCGGCAGCACCGAGGGTACCGCCGCGGAGGGGGCGAGGAGGCGCACCAACCGGCCGCGGATATCGAGAATCTCCAGCCGCACCTGGCCCTGCTCGGCCACGTCGAACCAGATGCAGGTGCGTGCCAGTCCGACGGCGATATTGGGAAATGGGTTGGGAAAGTTCTGGAACAGCACCGTGGCCAGCGGCGTGGACGCGTCCGCGACCAGGAAGGTGCCCGGACTGGTCACCACCTGGCTGTCGTTGCCCAGGTGCGCAACGACCCGCCAGCGGAACGGCAGGTTGCGCTCCAGCGGGACGGATACCTGGAAGGTGGTGTCGGTGGTACCGCGCCGCGACGACACCGCCTGTGCCGGCGTGCGCGAGGCCGGATAGACATAGACGTCGTAAATGAATGGCCCCGGGGGCGAGGCCGCCGAGGGCGAGCTCCAGGTGAACAGCGGGAGCGAATCGCGGATGGTCGCGCCCTGCGGCAGGGCCAGCGTTTTCAGCGTCACCCAGGGCGGCACGATGGCCGGACCCTGCACGGCGGTGGATTCGGCCACGCCGAGGCCGGAGCTGGCGACGACGCGCCAGAACAGACGGGTCCGGGGCGCAACGCCGCGCGGGAAGGTGAACGACGTGGTCGCCACGGCGGTATCCACGAGCAGCGTCTGGAGCGCGGAGTCGGTGCCGACGCGCAGGAAGTACTGGTTAGGCCCCGCGCCCGCGGGTGGCGTTCCGGCGTTCCACGTAATCCGCGGTGTCGCCGTGGCGAGGGTGCCCGTGGCGGCGGTGCTGCGCACGCCGGCCGGAAACGCGTACAGCTTCAGCGCGTCGGGCACGCCGTAGCCGAAGGTGTTGTCGGGGTTCAGAAACTGGCTTGACGCCTGGATCAGGCCGAGGCGCAAGTCGGCCGCGGGGCCGGAACGGGTGCCCTGGACCAGCGCCGCGAGCCCGGCCACCAGGGGCGCCGCGTACGAAGTGCCGTTGCCGCGCGTCACGCCGGTGTCCATCGCCGCAAAGGCGACCAGCACGCCCGGCGCGGAGACGTCGGGCTTGATGCGTCCGTCGGCCGTCGGGCCGCGCGAGCTGAACGAGGCGATGCGCCTGAGGGAGTCGGTGGCGCCGACGGCGATGGCGGAATCCGCGTCGCCGGGGGTGTCCACCGTGCGCGGGTTGGGGCCGTCGTTCCCGCTCGCCACGACCACCAGGATGCCGAGGGCGGCGGCGCTGTCGGCGGCGATAGTGGTCACCGCGAAATCACCGTTGAGCTGGGCCGGCGTATAGGTGAAGCCGCCGTCAAAGCTGAGGTAGCCGAGGCTCGAGCTGATGATCTGCGCGCCGAGTCCGGCGGCCCACTCCACGGCCGCGACCCACCGGTCTTCCTCGATGCGCGTCTCCGTGAGGGTGAACTCGGTCTTGGCGAGCAGGAACTCGGCGTCGGGCGCCATGCCGAAGAGCACGCCCGG
>JAYTEN010000169.1:0-13705 GCA_043735145.1 Gemmatimonadota bacterium
CGCCACCCGCCGACCCGGCGCTGCTCACGGTGCCGCGCATCTACGACGGCAACGACTTCGCGTCGCAGCCCTTCGGGCCCGCGCGCTGGCTCGCCGACGGGCGCGCCTACACGACACTGGAGCAGGCCGCCGGCGCCGGTCGCGCGAGCGGCCGCGACATCGTGAAGTACGACGCCGCCAGCGGCGCGCGCGAAATCCTGGTGGCCGCGGCGCGGCTCCAAGCGCCGGGCGACACCGCGCCGATGACGATCGAGAACTACGCCTGGGCGCCGGACATGTCGAAGGTGCTCATCTTCACCAACTCGGAGCGGGTCTGGCGCACCAACGACCGCGGTGACTACTGGGTGCTCGACCTCGCAACGGGCCGCCTGAAAAAGCTGGGCGGCGGCGCCGCGTCGCCCAGCACGCTGATGTTCGCGAAGTTCTCCCCCGACGGACGGCGCGTGGGCTACGTGCGCCAGCGCAACCTGTACATCGAGGACCTCGCCACCGGCCGCATCGCCCAGCTCACGCGGGACGGCGCGAACACCCGGACCAACGGCTCCTTCGACTGGGTCTACGAGGAAGAGCTCGGCCTGCACGACGGCTGGCGCTGGAGTCCCGACGGGCGGCAGATCGCCTACTGGCAGCTCGACATCAGCGGGGTGCGGGACTTTCCGCTCATCAATACCACCGATTCACTCTATGCCTTCGTGAACCCGGTGCAGTATCCCAAGGCCGGCGAGCCGAACAGCGCCGGGCGGCTCGGCGTCGTGAGCGCGGCGGGCGGCGTGACCCGCTGGATGGCGATTCCCGGCGACCCGCGCAACAACTACATCGCGCGCGTGACCTGGACCGGCGCCGAGGCCGGCGCGGAGGCGGGCAAGCTCCTCATCCAGCATCTCAACCGGCTGCAGGACACGCTGGCTGTCATGCTCGCTGATCCGCGCACCGGCGCGGTGCGCACCCTGTTCACCGAGGAGGACCCGCGCGCCTGGGTCGTGACCTTCGACGAGCTGGGCTACGTCAACGGCGGGCGTGATCTGTTGTGGCAGAGCGATCGCAGCGGCTATTCGCACCTGTGGCTCGTGCCGGCGGCCGGCGGCGCGCCGAGGCCGCTCACCCAGGGCACGTTTGACGTGCTCGACGTGACGGCGGTGGACACGGCGTCGGGATGGGTCTACTTCAATGCGTCGCCCGACAATCCGACGCAGCGCTACCTGCATCGCGCGCGGCTCGACGGGTCGGGCACCTACGAGCGGGTCTCGCCGGTGTCGCAGGCGGGCACGCACAGCTACACGCCGGCGCCCGGCGCGCATTTCGCGTTCCACAGCGTCTCGCGCTTCGGCACCCCGGGCACCACGGAGCTGGTGAGCCTGCCCGATCATCGCGTGGTGCGCACCCTGGTCGAGAACGCGCAGCTGCGCTCGCGCGTCGCGGCGCTGCGGCGGGGCGCCGAGGAATTCTTCCAGGTGGACATCGGCGGCGGCACGCGGCTCAATGGCTGGATGATCAAGCCGCCCGACTTCGACGCGACGCGCCGTTATCCGATTCTCTTCTTCGTGTACGGCGGTCCGGGCTCGCAGACGGTGCTCGACAGCTGGGGCGGCAGCACTTACCTCTGGCACGCGATGCTGGCGCAGAAGGGCTACATCGTCGCCAGCGTGGACAATCGCGGCACCGGCGCGCGCGGCCGGGACTTCATGAAAATCATCTACGGCCAGCTCGGCGTGGTGGAGACGCAGGACCAGATCGCCGCGGCCCGCGCCATCGGCCGATGGGCCTTCGTGGATTCGACGCGAATGGGCATCTGGGGCTGGAGCTACGGCGGGTTCATGTCGCTCAACGGCATCACCCAGGGCGCCGACGTCTATCGCACCGCGATCGCCGTCGCGCCGGTCACGCACTGGAAGTACTACGACAACATTTACACCGAGCGCTACAACGGACTGCCCCAGCAGAACGCCGCGGGCTACAATCGCGGCTCGCCGCTGACGTACGCCGGCCAGTTGCGCGGCAGCCTGCTGATCGTGCACGGTACCGGCGATGACAACGTGCATCTCCAGAACACCGAGGCGATGGTCAACGCCCTGGTCGCCGCCAACCGTCCGTTCCAGCTCATGGAATACCCCAACCGGACCCACGGCATTTTCGGCGGCAATGCGACGGTGCACCTGCGTACGCTGCTGACGCAGTATCTCCAGGAGCGGCTGCCGGCCGGGCCGGCGCCCGGAACCAGGCCTTCGACGTAACCTGACACCAACGCCGGCGTTCCCGCGTAGAGCAGGTGTCCGTCACACTCCAGCGGAGGCAGAGCAATGGTGAAGTCTATCGCGATGGTGGGCGCAGCCGGGATCGTGGGGCTCGTCATCACCAAACTGTTGTGGATGCTGATGTTACCACTCGTCGGCATGTTCATCGGGTTCATGGTGCTGGTGCTCAAGATCGCCCTGATCGCCGGCTTGGTCTGGCTCGGGTACAGCTTCTTCCGGAAGATGACCGACCGGCCCTCTGAAGCCTGAAAAAGAAGTGGGGAAGTGGGATAGTGGGATAGTGGGAAAGTACGCGAGTGGACCAGGCTCGTCGGGCTTTGCCACTTTCGCACTCTCCCACTCTCCCACTCTCCCACTCTCCCACTATTTTCCGGCGTGAAGGAAAAAGGTACCGCATACATCCTCTGGGCCCTCGGCGCCGTCGGCCTGTGCGGCCTGCACCGACTGTATGCGGGCAAGATCGGCACCGGCCTCCTCTACTTCTTCACCTTGGGCCTGTTTGGCATGGGGCAGCTGGTGGACGCGTTTCTCATTCCCCGCATGATCGAGGATGCCAATAACCGTCTCGCGCTGGAAGGCGTGGACCCCTCGATGCTGGGGCGGGGCGGGGCAGTCGGCCTGATGGGGGGGAAGCGGATTCCGCGCACCACGGAAGAATTCCAGGTGGCGCTGGTGCAGGCGGCCGAGAAGAATCAGGGCAATCTGACGGTCCCCGAGGCGGTGAAGGAAACCGGCCGCGGCTTCACCGAGGTGAAGCGGCAGCTCGACGCGATGGCCGTGAACGGGTACATCGAGATGGACTCCGACGACGAAGGCAACGCGTTCTATCATTTTCCGGGACTCTGAAGGCACGCACTACGCACTACAGACTACGCACTACGCACTCTTTCTAGACTTCCCGCAGCACCTCCATCGCCGTCCGCCGGAACACTTCCCGGCTCGCCGTCAGCCCGACGACCGCGACGAGCAGCGCCGTCAGCACCAGGACCACGCCGAGCGGCACCACCGGCAGCGAGAAATCGAGCTTCAGCACCCACTTCACGAATGCCCAGGCGCCAACACTCGCGAGGCCGATCCCGACGATCGCGGACAGCGCGCCTAACGCGAGGTACTCGGTGAGCAGGATGCGCGACAGCTGCCGGCGCGTGGCGCCGAGCGTCTTGAGCAGCGCGCCCTCACGAATGCGCTGGAGCCGCCCCGCGGTGACGGCGCCCAGGAGCACCAGCGCGCCGGTGATCAGGCTGAACCCCGCCATGAACCGCACCGCGATGGCGACCTTGTTGAAGATCCGCTCAACGGTGTGCTGGAGCAGCGCGATGTCGAACGCGATCACGTTCGAGAAGTGTTCGGCCACATTGCGCTGGAGCACGGCGCGCTGGCCGGCATCCTCCACCCGGGTGAGGACGACCCATGTCGCCGGCGCCTTCTCCAGTGATGCGGTCGAGAAGACGGCGAAGAAGTTGGGCTCGAAGCGGGCCCAATCCACGTCGCGCAGCGCCACGATCCGGGTCTCGAGCGGCAGCCCCTGCACGTCCCAGGTGACGCGGTCGCCGATGCCCACCTTGAGATCCGTCGCGAGGTCGGTGGAGAGCGACATCGGGTAGACGATGGTCCCGGCGCTGTCGGCGACGCCTTCGCCGCGGCGGTGCCACATCGCCCCGCGCGTCAGTGTTTCCGACGACACGACGGTATCGCGCCACGTCGAGCGGTATTCGCGGCGCAGCGTCCAGGGTTGCGGGCGGCGCGCGATCTGTGAATCCGCGAGGAGCTGCGCGTTGGTACGGCCGTTCACCGCGGTGATGCGCATCGGCACCAGCGGAATGGCCTGCACCACCGGGTGGCCGAGGCTGGTGATCGCGCGCTGCACGCCCGCGGCCTGGTCGGACTGGATGTCGATGAAGACCAGGTTCGGTTTGCCCACGGTGCGCGATGTGGTCAGCGAGACCTGCCGCAGCAGGTTGCTCTGGATCAGGTAGAGCGCCGCGAGCAGCCCGACGCCGAAGCCGAGGGCGGTGATGACGGCGCGCGTCTGGTTGCGCGGCCGGTGCAGGTTCGCGAGGCCCTGGCGCAGGACGTAGGGCCACTGCTCGCGGGCGCGCCGGTGCGCGGTGATGCGCTTCGCGGCCCAGACCGCCAGCCGCGCGGCGCCGGTGAGGATCAGGACACTCACGGCGATGGCGGCGGCGAAGACCAGGCCGACGCGCGGGTCGGGATTGCGATTCATGCACAAGGCCAGCACGCCGGCGGCGAGCAGGCCGAGCGCCACCAGCCGCCACGGATCGCGCGGAAGCGCGGTGTCACCCTCGTAGGCCTTGCGGATCGCCTGGAGCGGGGAAATCAGCCGTACCTCGAGCAGCGGCCGCAGCGCAAAGAGCACCGACACGCCCACGCCGATGCCGACGCCGGCCAGCAGGACCGTGGGCTCGAGAATCACCGGCACGTCGAGCGGCAGCAGTCCGCGCAGCAGCCGCGGCAGCATGAGCTGGATGCCCGCGCCCAGGAGCGAGCCGGCTGCCGCGGCGATCAACCCGAGGGCAATCGCCTGGGTGAGATAGATCGTGAAGATCAGTGGCCGTTTCGCGCCGAGGCACCGCAGCACCGCGATCGTCTCGAGCTTGCCGGCCAGGAAGGCCGTCACGCCGCTCGCGACGCCGATGCCGCCCAGCAGCAGCGCGATCAGGCCGACGAACTGGAGAAAGCTTTCCATGTTCTCGAGCGCGGTGGTGATGTCCGACTCGGTGTCGTCCGCGGTCTGCGAGCGCACCCGTTCGTCCCGCAGCATGCGCGCGTTGCGGTCGTCGAAGCGGCGCGCGCCGGACGACTGCTCGAACTTCATCAGCGCGTGGTAGCTCACCCGGCTGCCAAAGACGATGAGCCCGGTCTCCCGGGTGTACCGCTCGGGGATGTAGACCTGCGCGCCGAAGCTGGTGATGCCGCCGGACATCCGCCCCGGCACGTCGGCCACGGTCGCGGCGATCATGAAGCGACTGTCGCCGAGCACGAGGGAGTCGCCGATGTGCGCGCCGAGGCCGACGAGGAGGCTGGTGTCGACGATGGCGACCCGCGCCGTGTCGAGCATCTGCCAGCGGCCGGCGGGACTGGTGACCACGTCGCCGTAGAAGGGAAATCCGGGCCCGACGGCGCGCACGTCGGCGAGCCGGGACCGGTCCTGGATGCGCGGGACGTACGCCATCGAGCTGAACGTGGTGCGGCGCGCGACGCGGATGCCCAGGCGCTGCGCCGAATCGAGCAGGGCTTCGACCTTCGGCGTGAAGGCCCGTGACGAGGTGAGCGCGAGGTCGGCGCCGAGGAGGGCGCGCGCTTCCTTCCGCACCGCGGTCTCGAGATTCGCCGTGAACGACGCGATGGCGACCAGCGCGGCGACGCCGATGGAGATCGCCGACGCGAACAGCAGCAGCCGGCGCCGCGCCGCCCGCGTCTCGCGCCACGCCATGGCGAAGACGAAGCGCGTCCTGATCACGGGGACCGTGAACCGGGGACCGGGGAGCGGGGGCCGGGGACCGAATCCACCGCCGCGCCATCGCGCAGGTGAAGCACGTGTTGCGCGAGTTGCGCCAGCGCCGGATCATGCGTCACGAGCACCAGCGTGGTGCCCGACTCGCGATTGAGCTGCATCAGCAGCTCGATCACCCGCGCGCCCGTCGCCGCGTCGAGGTTGCCCGTGGGCTCGTCGGCGAAGAGAATACGCGGATCGTTGGCGAAGGCGCGCGCGATCGCGACGCGCTGCTGCTCGCCGCCTGACAGCTGCGCCGGATAATGATGCTCGCGGCCGGACAGTCCCACGCGACCAAGCAGCTCTCGTGCGCGCTCCGCAGCGGACTGCACGACTTGGCGACTTGGCGACTTGGCGCCTTGGCGACTTGGCTTGGCGACTGGGCGACTCGGTGATAGCTCAATCGGTACTTGAACATTCTCCTGCGCCGTCAACGTCGGAATGAGCTGGAACGACTGGAAGACGAAGCCGACCTTTTCGGCCCGCAACTGGGCCCGCGCGTCTTCGCCCATGGCGCCCAGGTCCTGGCCGTCGAGCCGCACCGACCCGCTGCTGGGCACGTCGAGGCCCGCCAGCAGTCCGAGCAGCGTGGTCTTCCCGCACCCCGAGGGGCCGACGACGGCCAGGAATCCTCCGGGCTCGACGTCGAGGCTAACTTCCTTGAGCACGGTCAGCGGCTGGCCGCCGCTCAGGTACGACTTGGTCAGGTGGGTGGCGCTCAGCATGGCACAAAAGATATATCGAGTAGCGATCGTCGTTGCGGCCGCCTTGGTGGGCGGCTGCACCAAGACCGGCGACACCAGCGCGCAAGCAGGGCAGCGTGGCCCCGCCCCCGCCGCGCAAAGTGCAACGCGTCCGGAAATCCTGTTCATCGGGACCAGCCTCACGGCGGGTCTCGGCGTCGATCCCGATTCCGCGTTTCCCGCCGTCATCCAGCGGCGTCTCGACAGCCTGCACCTGGGCCTGCGCGCGGTGAATGCCGGCGTCAGCGGCGAGACGTCCGCGGGCGCGTTGCGCCGCATGCCATGGCTGCTGCAGACCCCGCCCGCGGCGGTCGTGCTCGAAACCGGCGCCAACGACGGCCTGCGCGGCCTCGACGCCGATTCGACGCGCGCGAACATCGACGCGATCATCGGGACGATCCGGGCGCGGGATTCGGTGGTGCCGATCATCCTGGTGGGCATGGAGGCGCCCCCCAACATGGGCGCGCCGTTCACGCGGCGGTTCCGGGCGATGTTCCCGGAGGTGGCGCAGCGCCATCGCGTGGAGCTGGTGCCGTTTCTCCTCGCCGGCGTCGGCGGCGTAGACAGCCTCAACCAGGCGGACGGCATTCATCCCACACCGGCGGGGCATCGCATCCTGGCGAACAACGTCTGGCGCATCCTCGGCCCCGTCCTCCAGCGCCGCGCCGCGCGCCGGGCGTCATGAGCGGGCGCTTCACGGTTCCGGTGAAGATCAGCCGCCTTGACGAGGGCCGCGTGATCGAGATCACCTGGGATGACGCCGGACACAGCGGACGCTTTGCCGCGCGCGACCTGCGCCTCGCCTGTGCCTGCGCGGAATGCGTGGAGGAAATGAGCGGTCGCCCCATGCTCGATCCATCGCGGGTGGCGCCCGACGTGCGCGCGAACGCGGTGAAGCTCGTCGGCGCTTACGCGGCGCACTTTGCCTGGAGCGACGGCCATTCCACCGGCATCTATCCCTGGGAGCGGCTCCTCGCGAGCTGTCCCTGTGACGCCTGTGCCGCCGGCCGCGCGGCCGGCCAGTCCACCACACCCCTGGAGCGCTGAGACGTGCTGAACTGGATGAGTGACCCTCAGGCCTGGATCGCGCTGGTCACGCTGACGATGCTCGAGATCATCCTCGGCATCGACAACATCATTTTCATCAGCATCCTGGCCGGGAAACTGCCCGAGGCCAGCCGCGGCAAGGCGCGGCGGCTGGGTCTCGCGGCGGCGATGCTGACGCGGATCGCGCTGCTGCTCTCGATCAGCATGCTCGCCCGGATGACGGCGCCGCTGTTCACGGTGCCCCTGACCGGCCATCCGATGTCGGGCCGCGACCTCGTCCTGCTGGCCGGCGGCATCTTCCTCATCGGCAAGAGCGTGCACGAGATCCACGACAAGCTCGAGGGCGAGGAGGGACGGGTGAGCGCGCGCACGGCCGCATCGTTCGGGGGGGTCATCGTGCAGATCATGCTGCTCGACATCATCTTCTCGCTCGACTCGGTGATCACCGCGGTCGGCATGGCTCAGCACGTCGAGGTGATGATCACCGCCGTAATCATTTCGGTGCTCTTCATGATGTGGTTCTCGGGCCCGGTGGCCCGGTTCGTGGACAAGCACCCCACGATCAAGATGCTGGCGCTGTCCTTCCTGATCCTCATCGGCGTGAACCTCGTCGCCGACTCGATGGGCCAGCATATTCCCAAGGGATACACCTACTTCGCGATGGCCTTCTCGGTGCTGGTCGAGATGCTGAACATCAAGCTCCACGCGAAGAGCAGGCCGGTGCACCTGCACGATTCGGTCACTGAAGCGCCAAAGCCCTGATGCCGGGCATTCTGCATCTGACCAACGGCGATGCCGCCGCCGAGCGGATCCGGGCGGCGTGCATCGTGGGCGACGTGGTGCCGTGGCGCGACGTGCTGCATGAGGGCCCGGTGCCGGGCCGGCTCGGGTTTGCGCAGCTGCGTCACGCGCGCGCGCGATTCATCGCCGAGCGCGGCTGGGCCGCCGAGGCCGAGGTGCTGGCCGAGCAGGAGGCCCGGGATGCGAAGGTCGACGGATGCGGCGACTGCGCCGAAGTCGTCCTCTGGTTCGAGCACGATCTCTACGACCAGCTCCAGCTGCTCCAGGTCCTCCACCGGTTTGCGACCCAGGGCCCCGACCCGGCGCGCTTCACGCTGGCCTGCGAGAACGAATACCTCGGCATGCTGAGCGTGGACCGGATTCGCGGGCTGCATGCGCGGCGCACGCCCCTCGCGGTTGCCCAGGTGCGCCTCGCCGTGGAAGGGTGGAATGCCTTCACGGCATCGAACGCCGAGTCCATCACCGCGTTTCTCGGAACCGATACCAGCGCGTTGCCCTATGCTGCCCCCGCGCTGCGGCGGCATCTCGAGGAGTTTCCCTCCACGCGGACCGGCCTGTCGCGCTCCGAGCAGCAGGCGCTCGAGGCCATCGCCGGCGGAGCCGACACGATGGGCGAGGCGTTCCTCACGTCGCATCACGAGCGCGAGGACGCCATCTTCCTCGGCGATACCGTGTTTGCCTGGTACCTGGAGCGGATGAGCCGGGTGCCGGTTCCGCTGGTGACCTTCGACGACGGAACGCTGATCGGCCCACCGGCGTCCGCGGACGACCAGGCTTCCCACTGGCAGCGGAAGGTGCGGATCACCGATGCCGGCCGCGCGGTCATCGCCGGTGAGGAGAACGCCGTCGCCCTCAACGGGATCGACCGCTGGCTCGGCGGCGTGCATCTCGAAGCGAAGCCCGGCCGCCCCTCCCTGCCGCCGCACTGATGGCCAAGCACTACGACCAGTCGTACTTCGATCGCTGGTACCGGGATCCGAAGCACACCCAGTGGCGCGCCCCCGACATCGCGCGGAAGGTGCGCATGGTGGTCGGGCTCGCGGAGTACCTGCTCGAGCGGCCGGTGCGCTCGGTGCTCGACGTCGGCTGCGGCGAAGGCTCGTGGCAGCCCATCCTGAAGAAGCTGCGGCCGCGCGCGCGGTACCTGGGCGTGGACGGGAGCGACTACGCGGTCGAGACATTCGGTCGCGCGCGCAACATCAGGAAGGGCTCGGTGGGGGAGCTCGACGCGCTGGAGCTGCGGCAGAGATTTGATCTCGTCGTCTGCTGCGACGTGCTGCATTACGTGCCGACGCCCGAGGTGCGGCGCGCGCTCCTGTCGATCTCCGGCCTTACGCGCGGGCCCGCGTATCTCGAGGCCTATACCTCGGCCGACGACGTCTCCGGCGACCACGAGAGCTTCCAGCGACGCGCGCCCGCCACCTATCGCAAGTTGTTTCGCGAGGCCGGATTCACGCCGGTCGGGCCGCACCTGTATGTCGTGCCGGACATGGCTCGCGCGCTGGTCGAGCTGGAGACCCCGCAGCGCCCGTAGGGGGCCCCCTCCGAGAAGCGGGCGGCCACCAGGCCCGCCCCTGCGGATCCGGCGGCCGCGGGCGCAGATTTATCGGCGCGGCCAGCGGTTGTTGGGCCGATCGATGTCCGGATACACTCGACGCGGGTCGATCACGACCGACGTGATCCGCCTGCCGCCCGTTCCCATCGTCAGCGTGTATCGCGGCCCGTAATTCCACATTTCGACGGGCAGCAGGCGCGTGTCGGTGGCGCCATCGGCGAAGGTGACGGTGAGCTCGGCGGGCATGATCATCTCGCCGCGTGAGCCCAGCACGATGCGCGCGGAATCGCGGCCCGCGGGCGCGACGGACTCCACCGCCTGGTCGAGGCGCGACGTGGTGTAGACCCATTGCCGCCAGTACCAGTCGAGCGCGCGCCCGCTCACGTTCTCGATGGTCCGGAAGAAGTCGGCGGGCTGCGGATGCCGGAATTGCCAGCGCCGCGCGTACTCGCGGAAGGCGGCGTCGAAGGCCTCGGGGCCGAGGACTTCTTCGCGCAGCAGTCGCAGCATGAGTGCCGGCTTCTGGTACGCGGTCCAGTAGACGTTATGCACTTCCGCGGGCACCGTGATCATCGGCTGCTCGCGGCCGGGCACGGCGTTGGCGGCGTAGGAGGTCAGCGGCCCGTTGCGCACCGAGTCGGCGTGGGGATCGTTCTGCCACCAGTCGCCCACCGTGTACAGGTCGATGAACGAGTTGAACCCTTCATCCATCCATGGATACCGCCGCTCGTCGCTGCCGACCATCATCGGGAACCACTCGTGACCCAGCTCGTGCATCATCACCCAGCTCAGCGAGTGGCGGCTGGGGTCGGGCGGAACGAAGACGATCATCGGGTACTCCATCCCCTGGATCGGCCCTTCGACGGCACTGGCCTGCGGGTACGCGTATGGCAGCCAGCGCGAATGGCTCCGGATGGCGTGACGCGCCATCGCGATGGCTTCGGTCCAGCCGGCGGCGCCCGGGCGGTAGAAGGTCTGAATCAGCGTGCCGCCGGTGTCGGCGCGGACCGCGTCCCACTGGAAGTTGGGCGCCGCGGCCCAGGCAAAGTCGCGCACGCTGCGCGCGTCGAATTCCCAGGTGGCCGTGCCGGCGCTGTTGCGCGCCCGCGCGGTGCCCGCTTCGGCGGTGGTGATCACGGCGACGGGCTCGTCGCTCCGGGCAGCTCGCCGGTAGCGCTCGCGCTGCTCGGTGGTCAGCACCGCGTCGGGGTTCACCAGGCGGCCCGTCCCCGCCACGACGTACCCGGCGGGCACCGTGATGCGCGCGTGGATGTCGCCGTATTCCAGGTAGAACTCGCCGGCGCCGATGTAGGGCAGGGTATTCCAGCCGTGCACGTCATCGTAGACGGCGAGGCGCGGATACCACTGCGCGATCTCGTACAGGTGACCGTCGCGGCCCATGCGCGCGGCGCCGTTGACGGGCACCGTGAAGTGCCACGCCACGGTCAACTCGATGGTCTCGCCGGGGGCCATGGCCCGCGCGAGGTCGAGGCGGAGCATGGTGTCCCAGAGGTACTGCGTGAACCGGTTGCCCTCGACGCGCAGGGTGTCGATGGCGAAGCCGCCGGCGGGGCCGGTCACGGCCATCTCGAACGGCACGCCGGCAAAGAGGAGGGGCGGCGGCGGTGCCG
The DNA here is from genome assembly GCA_043735145.1 of Gemmatimonadota bacterium. GTDB lineage: Bacteria > Gemmatimonadota > Gemmatimonadetes > Gemmatimonadales > JACORV01 > DASXPG01. Next base: position 11,544 of record JAYTEN010000169.1, read on the forward strand.
AGCGGTTGATGGAGCCCGCGCCGAAGATGTTCTGGTCCATCTGGAGCCAGATGAAGGACAGCGAATCCGGCGCTTCATTGGTGTAGCGGATGGTGGCGCGGCCGCGGATGGCGTGGGTCGCGGTGTCGAGCGAGGCCTCGAGGTCGTAGTCGGCGCGGTTCTGCCAGTAGCGCGCCCCGGGGGCGCCCGAGGCGGAGCGTTGGTCGTTAGGCGTCGGCAGCTCGAGCCGCCGGAAGGGCGAGCGGTCGGCTACCTGGGCGGCAAGGGGTGCGGCGATGATCGCGCACAGGAGGGCGGCGGTCGGCAGGCGTCGCATCGGTCCTCTGGCATCCGGTTGTGGGGAGAGGCAATGCTACGGATGTCGCCGCGCCGGCGCCAGCGCGGCGGCGCCGCCGCGTCGCGCGGACCGGTCAGGTCAGCCGGTTTCCCACCATGCCACCTCGCCCCGGTGGCCGCACTCGCCGCAGGTGGCCATGGGGATTTCGCCGAAGAGCCGGATGCGCGAGCCGCAGGCCGGGCAGACGCCATACACGCGGCCCAGGTCCCAGGCCTTGCCGACCGCGGGGCTCGGCTCTTTTTCGCCGCGCGCGACGACCGTGATGCGGGTCGGCCGCTCGGAGCGGATTTCCAGGAGGCTCTTCTGCACCGCCACGCGGCGGCCCCGGATTTCCAGCACGACGCGCTGCTCGCCGGCATCCCCGACGACCGGATACCAGGCGCCGGCGCGCGGGGTCGGCCGGGTAAAGGGACGTGCCAGCGCCCATGGCCGGGCCCAGGCGATTGTCGTGGGGGTGGTTGTCGTCATGGTGCTTTCATATACGGGTGAGAGGGATGCCGAAAGTTGGGGTCCTCGCGCTGCGCCCGCCGTGACGTAGATTGTGCTCATTCATCACCAAACCGGAGCCACTATGCGCACCCTCGTTCGTACCGCCGCCGTTCTTGCCGTGATGGCCTCGCCGCTGGCCGCCCAGGGGACCGCCCCGGCTGCCCCACCGGCGGCGCCGGTGGGGCAGCTCGTCGTGCCCGCCGCCACGCAGCAGATTGCCGCGGCGGTGCTCGCCCTCCCCGAAGGGATGCGCGACGGCGCGCGGATCTGGGGCTACGGCCCCGCCGGCAGCTTCACCGAACTGCGGGCCGGCAGTGGCCCGATGACCTGCATCGCCGACGACCCGCACGACAACCGCTTCCATGTCGCGTGCTATCACAATTCGATGGAGCCGTTCATGGCGCGCGGGCGCGAGCTGCGCACCCAGGGCGTGCGGCAGCCGGCGCTCGACAGCATTCGTAAGGCGGATGTGCAGGCGGGACGGATTCACATGCCGACCATGGCGAGCCTCTACTCGCTGACCGGCCCGGCGGGCTCCTACGACCCCGCCACCAACACCACGCACGGCGCCAATCCGCTGTACGTGATCTACCTGCCCTTCGCCACGGCCGAGAGCGTGGGCCTGTCGACGCGGCCAGTGCGCGCCGGCCAGCCGTGGATGATGCATCCCGGCGAGCCTGGCGCGCATGTCATGATGAGCCCCAACATGTAGGAGTTGTCAGTCGCCAAGTCGCCAAGAACAAGTCGCCAAGTCGCCAAGTCGCCAAGTCCCTGACCCTGCACTTTGGTGCGTGGCCAGGGACCGGCGACTTGGCGACTTGGCGACTTGTTCTTGGCGACTAGGCGACTGCAGTTACTCGGCCCGGGGCCGCATCAACTCCGTATTGATCGTGATCTTCACGGTATCTCCCACCGCGACGCCGCCCGCTTCGAGAATCTGGTTCCACGTCAGCCCGAAATCCTTGCGGTCGAGCCTGGCGGTCGCGCTGTACCCGATCCGGTCATTGCCCCACGGATCCTGGCCGCGGCCTTCGGTCGTCACATCGAGCACGATGCCCCGGCTCACGCCCTTGATCGTGATCTTCCCGCTCAGCTTGAAGTCTCCACGCGGGTCGCCGGTGATGCGGCCACCCTCGAACTCGATCGTCGGATAGGCGTCCACGGCGAAGAAATCGCCCGAGCGCAGGTGGGTGTCGCGCTGCTCGGAACGGGTGTCGATCGTCGCCACCGGAATGCTCGCGCGGATGCGCGGCGCCAGCGGATGCTGCTCGTCGAACTCGACCGTGCCCGTCACGTTGCCGAAGTGACCCTTCACGTTCGACACCATCAGGTGCCG
>JAYTEN010000170.1:0-3697 GCA_043735145.1 Gemmatimonadota bacterium
ACCGCGAACTCGACGTCGGTGTGCGCGGGATCCACCTGCCAGGCCACGGCCTTCGCGGCCTCGGGCTGCTTCTGGGCGACTGCGGTCATGATGAGCTCCATCTGCTAATGGTTAGTACTGCATAGTACGCAAATCAACGATACAGATATGAACGACATGATCAAACAAAAAGTTCACTTCAGACGGGACAGGGCCTGGGCCAAGGCGTCCCGGTCCACAGCCGAAAGCGCATCGGTAAAGTCCGCCTGGATCTTCTCCATCTGCCGAGCGCCCGCCTCCTGACGATCACGGCCCAATTGCGTCAACTCCGCCCGCACGATCCGGCGGTCGGTACCGTCCGCGATGCGTCGCACCAGGCCTTCCGCCTCGAGCCGATCCACCAGCTGGGTCATGTTCGATCGCACGCAGGCCATCCCCGCAGCCAGGTCGCTCAGCGTCATCGGCTCACCCTTGGCGACGAGCTGGCTCAGCACCGTCAGCTTGGGCCGCGACAGTTCGACGGTGGACAAGGCCGCCTCCATGCGGTCCTCAAGCACCCGTGCGGCGTGCATGAGGGCGAACATCACGGGGTCGGCCTTGGTGGCGTTGTTGTTCACGTATGTACTATACAGTAGGTCAGGATTGGTGTCAAGTCGGACGCTAGCCGCGAGCCAGCTTCTTGTACTTGAGCCGGTGCGGCTGGTCGGCCTCGGCGCCCTTCCGCTTCTTCAGGTCGGCGTGGTAGTCCTGGAAGTTGCCCTCGAACCACCGCACCTCGCCGTCGTCCTCGAAGGCCAGGATGTGGGTCGCGATGCGGTCGAGGAACCAGCGGTCGTGGCTGATGACGACCACGCACCCCGAGAAGCGCAGCAGCGCATCTTCGAGCGCGCGCAGCGTATCGACGTCGAGATCGTTGGTCGGTTCGTCGAGGAGCAGCACGTTGCCGCCGCTCTTCAGCAGCTTGGCGAGGTGGAGCCGGTTGCGCTCGCCGCCGGACAGCACGCCGACCGACTTCTGCTGGTCGGAGCCCTTGAAGCCGAAACTCGCCGCGTAGGCGCGCGCATTCACTTCGCGCTTGCCGAACATCAGGGTGTCGAGGCCGCCCGAGATTTCGTCGTACAGCGTCTTCTTCGGGTCGAGCGCTTCGCGCGACTGGTCGACGTACGAGAACTGGACCGTCTGCCCGACGGTGAGCTTGCCGGTGTCGGTTTTTTCCTGGCCGACCATCATGCGGAAGAGCGTCGTCTTGCCGGCGCCGTTGGGCCCGATGATTCCGACGATGCCGCCGCGCGGGAGCCGGAAGCCCAGGTTCTCGAAGATCTGCCGGTCGCCGTAGCTCTTCGAGAGGTTCTCGGCGATCACCACATCGTCGCCCAGCCGCGGGGGCGCGGGGATGAGGATTTCCGCCGTCTCGGAGCGCGCTTCGGCCTCTTCCTTCACCAGGTCTTCGTACGCGCTGATGCGCGCCTTGCTCTTGGCCTGCCGGGCGCGCGGCGACATGCGGATCCACTCGAGCTCGCGCTCGAGCGTCTTCTGCCGCGCGCTCGCGGCCTTCTCTTCCTTGGCCAGCCGGTTCTTCTTCTGCTCGAGCCACGAGGAGTAGTTGCCCTGCCAGGGAATGCCCTCGCCGCGGTCGAGCTCGAGGATCCAGCCCGCCACGTTGTCGAGGAAGTACCGGTCGTGGGTCACCGCGATCACGCAGCCGGGAAACTCGGCGAGGTGCCGCTCGAGCCACGCCACCGATTCGGCGTCGAGGTGGTTGGTCGGCTCGTCGAGGAGCAGCATGTCGGGATTCGAGAGCAGCAGGCGGCACAGCGCGACGCGGCGCTTCTCGCCGCCCGAGAGCGTCGTCACGTCGGCGTCGGCCGGCGGAAGCCGCAGCGCGTCCATCGCGATGTCGACCTTGTGGTCGAGCTCCCACGCGCCGGCGTGGTCGATCTTGTCCTGGAGCGTGCCCTGCTTCTCCAGGAGCTTGTTCATCTGCTGGTCGTCCATCGGCTCGGCGAACTTCGCGCTGATGGCGTTGTACTCGTCGAGCATCGCGCGGATATGCGCCAGGCCTTCTTCGGCGTTGCCGCGCACGTCCTTGGTGGGGTCGAGATTCGGCTCCTGGGGGAGGTAGCCGATGTTGATGTAGGGCGCGGGCCGGACCTCGCCGAGGAAGTCCTTGTCCACCCCCGCCATGATCTTGAGGAGGGTGCTCTTGCCCGCGCCGTTGCTGCCGAGGACGCCGATCTTGGCGTCACGGTAGAACGAGAGGTAGATGTTTTTCAGGATGTGGCGGCTCGGAGGGACGACTTTGCCGGCGCCGATCATTGACATGATGTATTCGTTGGCCATGGGACAGAAGATAACGAGGGGAGGGAGGGGAAGGAGGGAGGTGACGAAGGTGACGAAGGTGACGAAGGGTCGAGGGGACTGAGGGAGGAGATTGACGGGAAAAGGGGCGAGTAGATGAGGTGATTCTACCGCCGCCGCGATTCTACAGCCGCCGCTCGACGGATTGCATGAAGCGGTAAAGGAGATATCCCGTTCGGCGGGTCTGGTCTATCACCCGCTCCCCGATTTCCTCCTGGAGCTGCCGTGCGAGTACCGCGGCCCTGAGCCGGCTCTCGAGTTCGTCCGCGGACGCCTTGGCGTATTTGAGAATGCGCAGGCCGTCGCGAGTCACACCCCGGCCATAGCCTTCCGCAATGTTGGAGTGGATCGAGTTGGCGGCACTGACCATCTGATCGGCCAGGGAACGCGCCGCGGGTCCGCTCAGCGATTCCATCGCCTTTGCGACGTTCGCGGCCAGGGATGCCGCTTCCTTCCATACGATGAGATCAGAGAAGCCCGCCATCCGAACAATCTGCGGAGGTCCGAAAGAAGCACTTAACCCGTTTCACGCATCGCGAACCAATTTCACGCAACCAACATCAGTCTCCAGCCCCTCGATCCCTCGGTCCCCTCCCTCGGTCTCCTTGACCCTTCGTCACTTTCGTCACCTTCGTCACCTTCGTCACCTGATTTATTGTGATGGAACGGAGGGAAGGAACTGAGGTGGTCTGCGCGCCTGGGTGGCCTGCTCGTACGCATATGCATAGCCGATCAGCTTCGCCTCCGTCCACGCGGTGCTGAACATCGACAGGCCCACCGGCAATCCCTGCACCAGTCCCATCGGCACCGTGATGTGCGGATACCCGGCGACCGCGGCGGGCGTGGTGCAGTTGCCGCCGAATGAATCGCCGTTGACGATGTCGATCGGCCACGTGGGCGCCTGCGTCGGGCAGACGATGGCGTCGAGCCGGTGGCGCTGGAGCGTGGCGTCGATGCCCATCGTCCGCGACCAGCGGCGGCACGCGGCGAGCGCAGTGCGGTAGGCCGGCGTGGAGAGCGGGCCCTTCGCCTGCGACCGCTCGAACAATTCCTGGGCGAAGTACGGCATCTCGCGCTCCCGCTCGCGCGAGTTGAACGCGATGAGATCGGCGAGAGTCTTTGCCGGGGCGTCACGCAGTCCGGCGAGGTACGCGTTGAGGCCGGCCTTGAACTCGAAGAGCAGGACCGTCGTCTCTTCATTGTTGGTGAGATGGTCCTCGGTCACGACGTCGGCGGGATCCACGATGACGGCGCCCTGGAGGCGCAGCACCTGGAGTGCGGCGTCGAAGAGGGCGTCCACCTTGGTGCTGTAACCCGTGTAGTGCTTGCGGGCGACGCCGAGCCGCGCGCCGCGCAGGGC
>JAYTEN010000171.1:0-1700 GCA_043735145.1 Gemmatimonadota bacterium
CCGAAGAGAATCAGCAGCACCCCGGAGATCAGCTCGACCACCCGCAGATGTTTCCGGAACTGCTTCGAGAAGAGGGCGAACCGCTCGAACGCCGCCGCCGCCAGCAGGAACGGGATCGCGAGGCCGACCGAGTAGGCGATCATCAGCGGGATGCCGCGCGACAGGTCCGCGTCGGGCGAGGCCGTGATGTACAGCAGGATCGAGCCGAGGATCGGCCCGATGCAGGGCGTCCAGCCGGCCCCGAACGCCATGCCCGCCAGGCCCGAGCCCAGAAAGCCGAGCGGCTTGTCGCCGAGCTGGAAGCGCATGTCGCGCGAGAGGATGCCGATCCTCAGCACTCCCAGCGTGTACAGCCCGAAGACGATGATCAGCACGCCGCCGGCGCGCTCGAGATAGTGCTGATAGTAGTTGAGCACCCTTCCCAGTGCGGTCGCCGTCGCGCCCAGGAGGATGAAGATCAGCGAGAAGCCGGTGACGAAGAGCAGCGCGTGCAGCAGCGCCAGGTGGCGGCGCGACTGGAGCTCGGCCGCGCCGCTGATGCCCGTGATGTAGGAGAGGTAGCTCGGTACCACCGGCAGGACGCACGGTGACAGGAAACTCAGCAGGCCCGCCAGGAAGGCGACGGCCACGTCAGCGTCCCTTGCGGCGGCCGTGCTTGTAGTAGCCGATGATCTTGTAGATCAGCTTGGCCACGAGGAAGTCGGGGGCCGTGAGCCCCGGGATCGGGGCCAGCTCCACGACGTCCACCGCCACGACGTTCCGCTCGACGAAGACGCGCTTCAGGAGTTTCAGGGCGGGATACCACTGGCCGCCGCCCGGCTCGGGTGTGCCGGTGGACGGCACCAGCGACGGATCGAAATAGTCCACGTCGATGGTGATGTAGACGTCCTCGCCCAGCGCCTCCACCGCGCGGTCCTGCCAGTCGTCGGTAGTCTCGAGCTCTTCGGCGAAGATGGTCGTGATCTGCCGCTTCCGCTGGTTCATCAGCCGTCGCTCTTCCAGGCTGATGGCGCGGATCCCCACCTGTACCAGCGTGATGTCCTCGCAGACGCGCCGCATGACGCAGGCGTGCGAGTATGGCGTGCCTTCCCACTCGTCGCGCAGGTCGCCGTGGGCGTCGAACTGGAGCACCGACAACGTGCGCTTCTTCTTCTTCAGGCGATCGACATGTTCCTGGATCGGCGGGCTGGAGATCGAATGCTCGCCGCCCAGCATGATGGTCAGCGCGCCGGGTGTCGCGGCCTTCGCGTAGGCCCGGCGCAACTCCTTCATCGCCCGGTCGGGGCCCGCGCCGGTCAGCGCGACTTCGGGCAGCGTGTGCACGCCGATGTCGTACGGTTCGTCGTCGAGCTCGGTGTCGTACAACTCGATGGCGCGCGACGCGTCGATGATCGCCTGAGGGCCGTTCTTCGTCCCGCCGAGATACGAGACCGTGGCCTCATACGGCACGGGCAAGATACGAATCGCAGATCTGTCCGGATTGCTGAACTTTGGCGGCAGCCCGAGGTAATTCCGAGGAGCGCTCACCTGGCGACTTGGCGACCTGGCGACTTGGCGACTTGCCTCACCCGTTGAATTCCACGTACACGCAGGCCGCCACAACGGTGGTCCAGAGCCCATCCGGCCCGCACTCGGCTGACTGGGTGATGTTGCGCGTCCTCACGATATCGCCCGACATGAGATAGGCCTCGCGGCGCTCA